>NBMI01000109.1 GCA_002085445.1 Candidatus Parabeggiatoa sp. nov. 2 | reverse complement strand
GAGGCTGTCGCAACCCATTCCATTGAATCAAAAGAGCGGCAATAAAGAGACAAGGCTTCAAGCACACTGGTTTTGCCAGCGTTGTTCATGCCGACTAATAAATTAACCCGCCCCAAATTCTCAAAATGAAAATGACGAAAACCCCGAAATTGATGGATATTAAGATGTGTTAAGTGGTACATGATATTACGTTTCCTAATGTCAAAAAAACTCAATCCGAGATTTCCAGGGGCGTTGCCCCTGGCTATATTAATATCGCCCCGTTGGGGCTAGGAAGGGCGTTGCCCTTGGTTGTATTAGTCTCGCACCAAAGCCAGGTAGATACACTGGCTATATTAATATCGCCCCATTGGGGCTAGGAAGGGGCGTTGCCCTTGGTTGTATTAGTCTCGCACCAAAGCCAGGGGCGATGCCCTTGGCTATATTAATATCTCCCCGTTGGGTTCCAGGTAGATACACTGGCTATATTAATATCGCCCCGTTGGGGCTTTCTTGGAAGAGGCGATGCCCCTGGTTGTATTAGTCTCGCACCAAAGCCAAGGGCGGTGCCCACCTCCTAAAATCGCCAAAAAAATCCTTTCAATAACTAATATTATAGTGATTTGTGGGCCAGGTTGCCGAATTAATTCAGTTGAGCTTGGACTTCTAATTCGTCCGGAGTCCAAGATTTCCGGAGTCCAAGATTTATCTTGGACGTCTATTTATTCGCTAGTGGCTTTTTTGAAACTATTTTAACTAAAATTAGAGTGATTTGTGAGCCAGGTTGCCGAATTAATTCAGTTGAATTCGCTAATGGCCCACTTTTCGCGGCCAACCGTTAGTCAACTTTGGACTTAGCCTAGTACTCTGTCAAGATTCGATTGACACTCTCTGACACTGCCAAACTAAAGTTTGGACTCCTGACTGCCAAACTAAAGTTTGGACTCCTGATAACTGATAACTGATCACTGAATACTGTTATTTGTGGGCCATGTTGCCGAATTGATTCAGTTGAATTCGCTGCCAACCGTTAGTCAACCTTGGACTCCTACGCTTGCCGCTTTCCAGCACTAGGTTACTGCCAATTCGTTTATCCGCGTACCAATTCGTTTATCCGCGTAATTAGTTGTACTCAGTGACTACCAATTCGTTTATCCGCGTAATTAGTTGTACTCTGTGAGTGCCAATTCGTTTATCCGCGTAATGAGTTGTACTCGGTGACTACCAATTCGTTTATCCGCGTAATTAGTTGTACTCAGTGACTACCAAATCCGCGTAATTAGTTGTACTCAGTGACTACCAATTCGTTTATCCGCGTAATTAGTTGTACTCTGTGAGTGCCAATTCGTTTATCCGCGTAATTAGTTGTACTCTGTGAGTGCCAATTCGTTTATCCGCGTAATTAGTTGTACTATAGATTTTCAGAAAAATAACTTCACTTTATCTGCCCCCTTACCCAAAATCCCTTACCTGAAGTGGGCCAGGGTGAGGCTGAACTTTGGTGCCCATATACATCTACAGAAAATATTTGGCACGATCTTGTGAATTTATTTTTATGAATGTCTATACAAACTACAAACTGCAAACTAGAAACTAGAAACTTTTAAGAGTTTCAGGCGATAAATCGCCTACTACAAACTAGATACTACAGAACTGCCAAACTAAAGTTTGGACTCCTACCAAACTAAAGTTTGGACTCCTGATCACTGAACACTGATCACTGTTCATGGCACTAAGTGCAGTGGCAAATAGATATAAGTATTGCTAGAGCCGGCCGGTGTGTAGTTCCAAGCCTTTTTTTGGCCCCGATGAACGCGACAATCGTTAACAGTTTGTGGGATGGTTTGGCCGTCCAAAACCTTTTTCAGGCAAACCAGCTTTAGGCATAACGACGTAATTTAGCTATCGACATCTCTTCTATGTCATCTAACAACTTATCGTTACCAGACAATTCGGCGATGGCTTGTAGCAGAGCCACAGCAACCATCGCACGCGGATTTCCTCTACCTTTTAATGAGAGGTCAAATGCCGTCAAAAAGGATTGTGCTTGCTCATGTAAGGCCCGCAAATCCCGTCGTTCAATCAACACCACTTCCCGATAAGTCTCGTACTGATGCCCGGCCCGCCGTTTTGGCGTATAGCCTTCTACAAAGGCGAGGGCACCCAACGCGGCAAAATCTTGGTTATCAATTCCCAATTGGTCTTTGACGAGTTCAATGGCCGCTTGGTCGAGTAACAGGGTTGACTTGTTGCCAGTGGCCGGCAGGGCCGCTGTCGGGCTATTGGTGTTGGACTGTTGCTCATTTTTAATAATCTGAGCGGCGAGTTGATTTAAACGCGCTGTGACTGCCAATTGTAGACTGTAAATCGTCTCGTAAATGCGGGCCAGTATTTTTTGCCGCTGTTGTGAATCATTCACGAAATCCTTGATATGAATGATTCGATCAGAGTGGGTGAGGGAATCCATATTGCCCCGGAATTTATCGACGGTAGTCAATACGATTTGGATCACTGCCTAATTTTTTAATCGTTTGCCGAGGCGATTGCAGGGCCTGTTGTAGGCTCCGGCGCACATCCGATTCATTGTGACGGACGATATCGCCTGGTTCATCGGTGATCACAATAATCGCCCGATGGGCGTAGGGGCGCCAATACTTGCCATTGTTGATCACGCTATACAAGGCACGATGCACATCTTCAGTTCCGCCCCGAAGATAAGTTTTCTTGACTTCATTTTCAATAACCGCTTGTTCATTCGGTAAGCGACGCGGACGCTGAGTAATATCCACCAGCTTTTGTTCATAAAGCACAAAACTGACTTTGATGTCCAAATTGGTTTCAATGGCGGTCTTTTTTTCACCGGGTAAATCCAATACCATTGAGCCGCCTTGTCTATGGGCCTTACCGAGTTTGCGACTCAATTGATTAAAAAACTCCTTGACCGTTTCGATCTCATTGTGCATAGAGCCACTGTGATCGACGACAAAAACCACATCCACTGCCCGTAGATGATTGGTCAATTGTCGCAGTTTACCTAAAAACGCACGAATCTCTTGATCGGTCATCGGTTGTTCTTGAGTGCTACCGACACTGGCAACGTGATACCAGCCGGTTTTTGGATCATAGCCTTTGACGAAATAGCGAGCGATATCCGGTGCTAATCCCATGGGTTCAAAACGGGCCGGGGTGGTGTCATCCGCTTTATTTGCCAAGGCGGGTGTCCATAACGCTTTGTTTTCCTGAGCCAGAGTGGGGCTGTTTTCGTCGGCTTCTTTATAGAGCGTTGCCATACGATCATTGTGATAACGTTCTTTCACCGCCTTTTCATCCGTGTTCGGCTCTAAAACCACATTAGAGGACCACTCACTGACTTGTCGCTGGGGTATCCAGCCTAACAGTACTTGTTGGGTTTCTTGAGTGAGTGTGTCATCGATTTCGGGAATATACGCTTTGTCGGTGAGTACACTTTTGCTGCCCACCAGATACCAAAGTTTCTGATTGATTTCTTCGACTGCATAGACATAACGCCACAGATGGCCTAAGCCACCCATTTTGGCGGGTGATTTTTTGGCGTGTTTGGAAACGCCGGGGGTCTTTTTCGGTTCAAAACGAAACTCTGGGCGAGATAACGCCCGAAGAAACAGGCGATTGGTTTCCGACATGCTCTGTTCCAAGGCTTTACTGTTCCCTGGTTGACGAATTGGCGTTTGGCTTTTGAGCTGGGGAAAGCGTTTCACCACGTCGCCGACTCGCAACGGATATTTGCCTTGAAGCAAATGCTTTTTGGCGATCCAACCTAACACTTGGGTAAAACATTCTTGTTTATGATCGTATCTTCCGATCTTAACCCGCTGTTCAGTTTGGTAGTGACTCAAACCAAAAAACGGACTGCCTAATGGGTACTCCGAAGAAAGCACCGCTTCTGAGGCCGTCTTAGAACGGTAGGTGGGTACTGGGCTACGGTTTAGAAAGTAGAGGGTTGGAATCTCCGCTCGACTTCCACTTACCGTGATTTTACTCGTTTCAAACGGCGACGAGTCTAGGCAAGGCCGTTCTTGAGCCACGCTCACCAACGGCACGCACAACAACACGGCGTTGGCAAAGTGGATGACGGGTTGGTTAGGTTTCATGGATTATAGTCTCCTTAATTGATGACAAGATAAACACCAGTACATGATATTATTTATATAGCTTTCCAGAAAAATCTATTAGTCCGGAGTCCAAGATTTATCTTGGACGTCTAAATCGTCCGGAGTCCAAGATTTCCGGAGTCAATACCTCCGGAGTCCAAGATTTATCTTGGACATCTATTTATTCACTATTGGCTTTTTTGAAACAAGTAAGTACAACGAATTACGCGGATAAACGAATTAAGTACAACGAATTACGCAGATAAACGAATTAAGTACAACGAATTACGCGGATAAACGAATTAAGTACAACGAATTACGCGGATAAACGAATTAAGTACAACGAATTACGCGGATAAAACGAATTGAGTACAACGAATTACGCGGATAAAACGAATTGAGTACAACGAATTACGCGGATAAACGAATTGAGTACAACGAATTACGCGGATAAGCGAATTAAGTACAACGAATTACGCGGATAAACGAATTAAGTACAACGAATTACGCGGATAAACGAATTGAGTACAACGAAACGCCGTGGCGGAACGATTGCTCCTAAACGAATTAGACTAATTTGTGGGCCAGCTTGCCGAATTAATTAATTCAGTTAAATTCGCGACTGGCCCACTTTTCGCGGCCAACCGTTAGTCAACTTTGGACTTAGCCTAGTACTCTGTCAAGATTCTATTGACACACTCTGGCACTGCCAAACTAAAGTTTGGACTCCTACCAAACTAAAGTTTGGACTCCTGCCAAACTAAAGTTTGGACTCCTGATCACTGATCACTGTTCATGGCACTAAGTGCAGTGGCAAGTAGATGTAGGTATTGCTAGAGCCAGCCGGTTGATAATTCCAGTCCTTTTTTGGGCCTTGATAAACGCGACAATCGTTGACATTTTGCGGGACAGTTTCACCGCCCAAAATCTTCTTGAGGCAAATTTGCTTCAACGCTAACATATCTCTTTCCACCAAAATCTTGTCAGGAGGTAGGCGTTGAATATCTTTCGGTGTCATCCCAAACAAGCCTTCAGAAGGAATGGGTAGAGAATCTTGTAAGCCGATGAGTTCAGCCAGAGAGTTATCCTTAACCTTTCGCTGATTCAGCCAGCGTCGTGCATAGCGACGTAGTTTGGCCATCGACATCTCTTCTATGTCGTCTAGCAAATTATCGTTACCGGACAGTTCGGCAATGGCTTGTAGGAGAGCCACTGCAACCATCGCACGGGGATTTCCTTTACCTTTCTTCAAAGACTGGTCAAAGGCCTGCAAAAAGGATTCAGCTTGATCATACAAGGCCCGCAAATCCCGTCGTTCAATCAAGGCCACTTCCCGATAAGTATCGTTCTGACTCCCAGGCATCCGTTTCGGCGTGTGGCCTTCCACAAAGGCCAGCGCCCCCAAAGCCGCAAAGACTTTGTCATTAATGCCCAGTTGCTGTTTAGCCGCATCAATGGCCGCTTGATGAAGTAATAGGATTGATTTGTGCTTAGTGGTCGTTTGGGGTGACGTTTGGCTACTGGCAGCAGTGCTACTTTTTGACTGCGTATCCTTTTTAATCTGAACCGCCAGTTGGTTTAAACGGTCGGTTACGGACTGCTGTAAACCATAAATCGTCTCGTTAAAGCGAGCCAGCAGCTTGTTCCGCTGTTGTAAATCACCAACGAAATCCTTGATATGAATGATCCGATCTGAGTGGGTCAGCGAATCCATATTGCCTTTGAAAACATTGAAAGGACTATGGGTATCCGCAAAGATAGCCCAAATTTGGGTATAGTCTCGGTAGTCGATTTGAGCGGGATTACCCCCCAATTTCTTAATCGTTGCCCGAGGGGCTTGCAAAGCTTGTTTTAAGCTTTGAAGTACATGCTGCTCATTGTGACTGACGGGATCGCCCGGTTCATCCGTGATCACAATAATCGCTCGGTGGGCGTAGGGGCGCCAATACTTGGCATTGTTGATCACGCTATACAAGGCATGATGTACATCTTCGGTTCCTCCCCATATGCGAGTGTTCTTGACTTCTTTGTCAAGAACCGCTTGTTCATCAGGTAAGCGACGCGGTTGAGCGGTAATATCCACCGGTTGACGTTCATACAGAACAAAACTGACTTTGATGTCCAAATTGGTTTCAATGCTCGCCAGTTTGCCCCCAGGCAAATTCAATCGCATGGCCCCTCCTTTTCTATGGGCTTTACCGAGTTGGCGACTGAATTTGTTGAAAAACTCCTTGACGGATTCGATCTCATTGCCCATAGAACCACTGTGATCGACGACAAAAACCACATCTACGGCTCGCAGTTGATTGGTCAATTTCCGCAGTTTGCTTAAAAACGCACGAATCTCTGCCTCGGTCAACGGGTTTTCCTTACTGGCACCCACGCTGGCGACATGGTACCAACCGGTTTTTTTGTTGTAGCCCTTGACAAAATAGCGGGCAATCTCCGGTGCTAATCCCAGCGGTGCAAAACGGGCTTGGGTGGTGTCATTCACTTTACCGTCTATGGCCGACTTCCACAATTCTTTGTTTTCTTGAGCCAGAATGGGGCTATTTTCGTCAGCTTCTTTGTAGAGCGTTGCCATGCGAGCAGTGTCATAGCGCTCTTTGACCGCCTTTTTATCCGTGTTCGGCTCTAGTACCACATTAGAGGACCATTCGCTAACCTGTCGCTGGGGTATCCAGCCCAACAGCCCTTGTCGCACCTCTTTAGTGATGGTGTCATCAATTTTCGGAATATACGCTCGGTCCATCAATTGACTTTTGCTGCCGACTAAATACCAAAGTTGTTGATTGATTTCTTCGACGGCATAGACATAACGCCACAGATGGCCCAAATGGCCGATTTTGATTTCGGAAGCCGAGGCTTGTTGTTGTTTCTGACCGGGGGCAGTTGCCGGTTTAGTGCCATGCTCTGGGCGAGATAACGCCCGAAGAAACAGGCGGTTGGTTTCCGACATTTGCTGTTGGGCCGCTTTACTTTGGTCGGTTGTCGCCGCTTGGCCGCTTGGTGTCTGGCCCTTTGATCGCTGTTGGGCCGCTTTACTTTGGCCGGTTGTCGCAGCTTGGCCGCTTGGCGTCTGGTCCTTTAATCGGGGAAAACGCTTCACCACGTCGCCTACTCGTAGCGGCTTGTTGCTGTGAAGCAAATGCGGCTTTTTTACCCAGCCTAACACTTCGGTAAAACAATCTTGTTTATGGTCATATCTACCGATCTTAACCCGCTGTTCGGTTTTGTGACCCTTGATACCAAAAAACGGTGAGCCTAAGGGTTTCTTAGACAACTCGGCGACTTGCTCGGTCGTGTCATTGCTGTATGTCGGTACCGGACTGCGGTTTAGGAAATAGAGGACAGGAGCCGGCGTTTTCAGCCCACCCACACGGATTTGAGTGGTTTCATAGAGCGACGAGTCTAGGCAAGGCTGGTTTTTAGCCACACTGACCAACGGCACGCACAACAACACGACCTTGGCAAAGTGGCGGTGTTTCATCTTCATAGATTCTACCTCATTAAAAAAAGTGAATGTCAAAGAAATCTCCCCAATCTCAAATAAATCCGATTTTGGGGAAGGAAAAATCGGATTTAGCCCCAATCGAATTTTTGGAAAAATCGGATTTAATCCAAGAAAAAGAAATCCGATTTTGGGGACTTGACTCGGATTTCGTTTATCATTTTATAACTGAGTTCGCAGTTGTTCAATCGGCTCTACCTGAGTGACTTTCCAGGTGGGGATAATGGCCCCCAGTAGTGAGGCACCCAATATCACTAAGCCGGTTTTGACGATATCGAGTCCTTGGATGAGTAATTGTTTCTGAATGATTTGTTGGCCTTCAAAGTTTAGGGGTGGAATCGCTTCTAGTATATACCAATTCGCCAGAAAACCTAACGGCCATGACAGAGAATAGGCGATCAAAATACCGATAATAATCCCTATGACCGTTAATGTGGTGATTTCGGCCAGAAATAAGCGAACAACGCCGCTGGTTTTCATGCCGCAAGCCCGCAGTAATCCAATGTCTTGGCGCTTGCGCCAAACAAAGCCCATTCCAAATAAGGACATGTTGATCACACTGAGAATCACCAAAATAACGGCACTGGAAATCACAAACAGATCAATCGTTGGACTGATTCGGTTCAGTGCTTGAGTTAAGGTGTAATCTAACTGCTCAAAATAAAGCTTTTGCTTTTTGGTTTCCTCTTTATCTTCAGAGTCATAGGTGTCACGCTTCTGGTTTAGATAGCTTTGGTACTGCGCTTTAATCGCTTCCTTTACTTGGGTATGGCTTTCCGGTACTTTATAGTCACGTAGCCACAGAAAAGCGCGGAAATGTTCAACATAGTCATCTATACCATAGAGGCGTGCGACTAAGAAGGTTTTATCGACTTTCTCATCGGGATCATCGGTTTTTAACGCGCTGGCCGGTTGCGAAGGGGGTTGTTCCTTAGCAGCGGCGGCCGTGTCCCAAGGTTGCGGCGTCGGTAAGGGCCGATAGAGAGTATGGTCACTGTTGAGTTTGGCAATCACCTCCTGAGTGGAACGGCGAATAATCGTCGGTTGTTTGGGATTGGTTTCAGAATAGGCATAATCTATTAACGGGTTGCCGTTCTTATCCACAAACGGCATCACAAAACTGGGATGCCAATAGTTGAAACTATTATAATAATAGGCCCGAGCTACGTCATAGTGAAACCAAATATCCGGATAAGTGCTGTCTGGAATATCGACAATCCCAGTCACCGGAATCGGGATAATGCCCCAACTGATATTGAGCTGAGGGTGCTTAGGTGCAAAAGGCTCCAGAAACTCAATCCACACGTTTAATTGTTCTTGACCCGTTTTGAGGTGTTCAATCTCGGCTGGGCTGAGTTTTAACCCTTCTTCCAAAAAACGCGCATTGACGATGATTTCAAATTGCCACTGCGGCGTTTCTTCAAAAGGCCGTCCTCCTTTAAAATAAGTGATGCCATAAGCCGGATCTAGCATTGGATCGCCGGGCTTCACCGCAATTATCGTGGGCGTTAGGATTTCCGGCTGCCCAGCCTCCGACGCGGCCGTGTCTGGTTGATGGGTTTCTGGATTGGGCTTCTTTGACCAAATATCAAACCCCAAACCAAAGTCTTGACTAATCAGAGAGACGGCTTCGATTGGAGACGATGCCGATGGCTCAGGCACGGCCAGTTGCGTTAAGAAATCAGTTTGCAAATCGGTTAACGTCGCCCCTTGAGATCGCGCTTCCAAGACACCTAAAATCGGACGCGCTTGTTCTAAAGAGCGATCAACTATCTGTTGCACCGTTGACGACAGTGCTAACAAAATCAGTAAGGTGGCGGTGGCGAACAGAATACCGCCTAAGCCCAAGAACATTTCATGGCGGCCACGATAATGCCAAATATCCTCGGGAATATACTTCAGAGTCGCTGATAAGCGCATTTTTATCACCCTCTTATTCTAATTATGTGGGGGGGCAACCATAAAGGATTGCCCCTACAAGTACCATCGACAACAATTTGGTAGGGGCAATCCCTTGTGGTTGCCCTTAAAATTGGACGGTTGGTTCGGTCTTTCAAGATAACCATTCTTCCATTTTATGACAACATTGTTGTTTGACTTGGCTTTGTTGATTCCATTGTTTCGCTTGTAGTTGAGCCGGGGCTTCTTCAATCTTCTCCAGATAAAATAGGCGCTGGGCATAGTTGGCAATACACGGATCGTGGGTGATTAAGATTAAGGCTGTGTGTTTTTGTTCGACGAGTTCCATGAAGATTTTCATGATTTCTTCCGCCTTTTTGCCATCTAAATTACCGGTGGGTTCATCGGCAAAGACAATATCGGGTTGATGAATTAAGGCGCGACCAATGGCTACCCGTTGTCGCTGGCCGCCGGACAGTTTATCGGCGGTCCAGTTGGCTTCTGGCAGCAGTCCGACTTTGCGTACCATGTCTTCTACTAACGGTTTGATGTCCGATTCTTTATGGCCTTTGATACGTAACGGGAGGCCTAGATTATAGCACACATCAAAGCTGGTCAACATGAACGGCGTTTGAAAGACGAAACCAAAACGACTGCGTAAGTCATCGCGAGAGGCCACGGTGCGAGTGGTACCTTGTTGATAAAGTGCCTTATTTTCCCGAATATACTCACCTTCGCGCAGTTGATAGCGAATTCGACCATCAGTCGGAGAGTCTAGGGAAGCCAACAAATTAATTAAGGTGCTTTTACCGACCCCAGAAGGCCCTAAGATGGCCACACATTCGCCGGCATGTAAAGTGAAATTCAACGAGTTAAAGATATATTTCGCTTGCGGTGCCTCCGGTTGATAGCTAAAACTCAGTTGCTCAGTGGCTAACACTGGTGTTGATTTGGAAAGCGACATCATGACAATCCTGTTGTTGTTAGTAGTTTGTTTGTAGTAGGCGATTTATCGCCTTCTTCGTCCAAAAAACCCAGCCCAAAGCCAGAGGCGTTGCTTGTAGTAGGCGATTTATCGCCTTCTTCGTCCAAAAACCCAGCCCAAAGCCAGGAGCAACGCCCCTAGGGTATTTTTAGTTTGTAGTAGGCGATTTATCGCCTTCTTCGTCCAAGAAACCCAGCCCAAAGCCAGGAGCAACGCCCCTAGGGTATTTTTAGTTTGTAGTAGGCGATTTATCGCCTTCTTCGTCCAAAAAACCCAGCCCAAAGCCAGGAGCAACGCCCCTAGGGTATTTTTAGTTTTTCTGAAAGAAGTTATCCAAATCCTTCTTTAAGGCGTCAAGCCATTGACCACGAAATCGAATCACGGTAACGCCTTTTTTAGATAATTGCTTGCGTATGCGCTTTGCAATGCGCTTTGTGGAAAGGATCACAAAGTGCCGTAAACCGTTGGCGGTCGTTAATGGAGACCAGTCAAACTGCAAATCATCAGGCTCTAACTTATGGGCAAACAGAACCACGATGTGATCGCTATTGGCTGACCAACGGCGTTCCGCCTTGAATTGAGTCAGAATGGTCTGAATGGGTTTGGCAATCTCTCGAGGTTCTTTAGAGAGGTGATCTGAAATGGGCGCGTGTATTTTGTCGTACACCGCCTCTGATGTGATGACCTCTTTAATGGTAACGGTACTTCGTGATTCAAACTCAATCTGTTGGGTAGACTTGGGCTTAGCGAACCACAAAGAAATCTCTACCGGTTTGTTCTGGTGTTTTTGAAAGACTGCCAACAGGGTTTTTTTCATTTGGGGCTGATTCCAAAAATGATTCCAGTTGCCATCGTAGTTCACGAAGACCAACGATAAATGTAGAGTCTGGTCATCAATCTGCATTGGTGGGATTGATGAGCCGTTATAATCAAACGGTTGTGCAGCGGGGGATTGAACAGGCTTAAGCTCTGCAAAGGTGTCGCACCAGCGGTCTTTGCGGGGTTTATCAGAGGCACCACCATGAAAGTATCGATCACTGCGACGCAGTCCATCAATCGGAATGCCCAGATATTCTGTTCCCACATCCAGCCGCCACCAATTCTTGCCGCCCGGCATCGGGGTGAAATACAGTTCCATCTGATCGGGTTTAACCGTATATAAATGATCAGTGTCGTGTGACGCCCCTTGAATAACTAATCGTCCCAGTTGTGCCCGAAAAAGTCGTGACCAATGTCCGCAATAAACCGCCTTTATAGCCAAGTCGGTGGGGGTTTTAGACAAACGTACCGAGTCTCCCAATTCTTTTAGGGTTAATCGGGCACCGGCTAATTCTTCGAGCGTTAAGTTTGTCTTGTTGGAACAGCGGATGCGCGGTGTCTTGATACGACAGCCCGTCAAGGTTGTCCCATTGGCCAGTTGAATGTTCAAGCTCATCAGGGGCCATAATCCGTTTGAATCAACTTGAGTCTCCGCCAATCGAGCGGTGGGGTTGTTGAGATCAAGGCTCAGTTTTTGGGGCTGTGACTGTTGTTTTTGGGGCCAAGCATACAAACCAGGCCGCCGGTGAGGGTTTTTAAACAACACCTTTTGCTGGTCGTGAGTTAACGACACTGGCATGTCCTTGTAAATCAGTTTGGGACTGAGCAGCTTAAACTGGGTCGATTGTTGATTCGGAAACAGATCAAATACCCGCATTTCTACATAGCCCAGATGAACGGCTTGATCTGAAATATTCAACACGGATTGGTTTTTGAGTTGAATTGTCCAATCGGCGATGCTGTAACGAGTGTCTTTAAAGCCCAGTAGAAAACGAATCCGATGTCCACCCAAATCGACCTCAATGGTTTGCCCATCCAGTTTTGGGGTGACTTTTAGGGTTTCTTGGAGGTAAGGACAAACCACTTGGGCACCGTTGTTGAGATAATCTATCCATTCGGTTAGCGTTGCGTGTTTGATGTCGATGGGGCAAAGTTTTTTCCAAGTGTAGTCGTCAAGCCCAGTCGGATAGTCTACCTCCAGCCGCCATTGCTGCTTTTTGAAGGCTGAATCGCTCATCAGCGCGAAGAACAGGGTTGAGGCGGTGGTTAATTTGGGAACCCAGAAGTCTTCGCTATCTTTGACGATAGCGAGAGTCAAGTTGTCTTGGGTGTTGCTAGAAGAGTGGCTCAGGCTGTAGTTGCCTTTAGGTAGGCTTACAAAGCCTTTAGCGACATCCGCTTTAGTGACCCGAATCGTGGTCAACTTTCGTTGGCCTTGCCAGCGTAACGCGAGGGTTAAACCCGAGTAAGTCTTTGAGAAGAAGTCATCCGTAATCCCGCTGGGTTTCCGAATGGTTAGGGATCGCGTTCGGCGGAAATCAGCCGTTTTAATCGTGCGTAATGGGTTCAGGGCTACCACTTCCCCTTTGCAAGCGTATTGACGCTTAAATACCAACAAAGCCTGCTGTTTTTTTAGCCGCTCAAAATCACTAGACAGGATGATTTGATACAGCGGCCGGCAACGGGATTGGATTTTTGGCTGAGTAACCCTGTTTTCCAAAAAATAATAAAGCTCGACGGATTGGGCTTTTTGGGGCTTGGGCATAGCCATCCACTTAAGTTGAGTCAAGTTCTCTGTGATGGCCGCAGTACCGACTTCCTGCCGTTTGTTTTTAAAGAGCCAACGGGCGTTATTAGGGGCCTGTGTCTTAATCCATCCAAGTATTTTAGGATGCAGGGCGGCGTTGTTAGGCACTCTCCAAGGATTCTTGTGATTTTTCAGCAAACTAGGCGCCAAGAAGACAGCGTCGATGCCTCGAAGCGTTTTGGGGAGTAGGGCTTTACGCTGTGAGCGGAGATATTTTGCTTGGGCCGCCCACTGTTTTTTTGCCTGTTGGAAGTTCTGTTTGGCTGTATGGGAAAGCACCTTTTCCAGGGCAGCAATGTCGTCCTTCAACGCCTTAGGGAGTTGAGGCTTTGCAACGTAGCCAAGGGTAAGGGTGAGTTTTTCCTTGCTATGCTTATTTAGCGGTAATTCAATCACGCCATCATTGTTTTTATCCAGAGCAACCAAGGCTTTGGCTGTGAGTTTGAAAACACCAGTCTTCCAGTTTGGTTTTTGACGATGAAAACCGAGCCATTGGGATCAGGTTGGTAGAGGGTTAATGGGCCTAATTTATTATGAGCTGTTATCGTTTTTTGGCATTTTTTTAGGAAGCCACCACCACCTGATGAATGAGGACGGTTTTTGTCTTCTTTATAATACCATCCATACCATTTTGCCCCATCCTCAACCTCATGATACACTTGATCACAGTTTTCATTCTGTGGAAGGCTTGAATGAAATTCGTAGTTGGTATGTTTAGGTGAACTATAAGGATAATCCCTAGAATACTTCTTCCAAGTAAGGACATATTCAAAATGGCTAGTCGTTTTATACCTGTTCCCCTTCTGTTTAGCGAATTTCCGCTCCAGATCAAAAGCCTCGCCAAGTGGTTGTTGTTTACCATAGAGCACTTTAGCCTTACCACAGCCACTTTCTCTCTGCTTCTTCCAACCTATCCAGCCTTCATGCTTGTTGCCTTCACTGTTCTTGTTTGGCTCATATACTAATTGGTGATCAAAGCAATGGGTGGTGTTGCCAAACGTGATGCGATATTCGCCACGGAGATTGCCCGGGTTTGCGTGCTCTGTCGTCTGGGTGACTGTCCAGAAAAGACATAACAGTAGCACCACCCATGCTCCAACATGGGATGTTTTTAACATAAGATATCCTTTACGGATTGGGTTAATTAAGAAAAAAAGTTAACGAAAAGGCTCGCTGTTGTTTGTTTGTAGTAGGCGATTTATCGCCTTCTTCGTCCAAATTGTTAAAGAACTTTTCCGCTTGCGGTGACGTCCAAGATAAATCTTGGACTCCAACCTCGTTGACGTCCAAGATAAATCTTGGACTCCAACCTCGTTGCATCTATATAAGTCTTGACAGAGGGCCATGACTTAATTTGAAAACCTTCAACGTCGGCAAAAGTTTCGCGGAGCGAAACTTTTGCCGACGTAAGTATTTTATGGCCCTCAAACGGGATAGTCCAAATAACCGAAAAAACAAATAGGTTAATAACAGGTGCCCGCGCATCAGTGATCTGCCTTCGTTTGGACGACTGCCAAACTAAAGTTTGGACTCCTGTTTGGACGACTGCCAATGGACTCCTAGTCCTGGCGAACACGCAGGTTCGGCCCGACGCGGGGGATAAAGACTTATCGTAACAACGGGTTAAGATTAACATCGATAAATCTGGACACCAAGAATTTTTCCAATTTTTTAAAGAGCGCCCAAAGGATTGGGTGATAATGATGACGATATGCCATCATTAAGGCGAAAGTTTAGCAGACGGTTTATTTAGCCACTCCGCAGAAAAAACGTTTATCCTAATAAGGTGGTTGTAAAATAACTTAAGCGGACTAAAATAATTATCTGAATATCTATATATATATAATGCCGAGCAGAATTTTGCCAGCCAAAATGATTTTTTTTAAGCTTTGAGTGACGAGTGACTTAACCGCTTTATATATATATGCCGAGCCAATCTCATTTTTTGCCATAGCATAAGAAATTTTTTTTCATCGCTTGTGTTCAGTGGTGAAAAGGACTTGCGCGTGGGATTGCCCCTACAATCAATATATAATGGGCATGTAGGGCCACAATGCCATTATTTCCCGTTTGTAGTAGGCGATTTATCGCCTTCTTCGTTCAAAGAACTTGAGTGACGAGTGACTTAACCGCTTTATATATATATGCCGAGCCAATCTCATTTTTTGCCATAGCATAAGAAATTTTTTTTCATCGCTTGTGTTCAGTGGTGATGAAAATGGCTTGCGCGTGGTTATGGTTGTCCCCAACGTTTTTGCAGGATGCCGAAATTTTTCACCAAAGTCTAGCAATCTCAACGTGATTGGGCTATTTTATCTAAGGCTTGGCTGCTCAGCTCCGCTGAGAATTGTTTTTGAGTCCCACGTTTTATATCAATGTTACCATGACTAGAACAAGTAGTGACATTTTTGGCGCGTACAAGTTTGTACACCGGTTAGAAATGATGTTCGCTTGTTTTATTTTTGTCGTTATTACTCGATGATTAAGTTTGGAACGAACGCCATGAGCTGTTTTTCAGTGATCAAATTTCAAGTATGTTTCATGGCACGACGCTCTGTGTTTACCCAGTCTGCTTTAGCAGACTTTCGCTTTTAGCTTGGGGATTTATCCCCAAGCTTTTGCTCAAAGTTCAAGTACGTTTCATGGCACGACGCTCGGTGTTTACCCAGTCTGCTTTAGCAGACTTTCGCTTTTAGCTTGGGGATTTATCCCCAAGCATTTTTAACCCTCAAAAACTTGATCATCAAGTATTAACCATTACCAATTAACAGTGACATCCAAGATAAATCTTGGACTCCGTTTGTAGTAGGCGATTTATCGCCTTCTTCGTTCAAATTGTTAAAGGGCTTTTTCGCTTGTTGTGACATCCAAGATAAATCTTGGACTCCGTTTGTAGTAGGCGATTTATCGCCTTCTTCGTTCAAATTGTTAAAGGGCTTTTTCGCTTGTTGTGACGTCCAAGATAAATCTTGGACTCCATGATTTGAAAGCATCCAAACGATTGTATGGCCCTCAAACCCGTCCAAATAACCCTAAAAAATATAGGATTTGGGGTGAATGTGCGATTCAATCTCATCAATAAACACTACGCCGTCAACGTTCTAATTCACCTAAAACGATAATAGGTAACTCAGTCACACGCTTAAAGACAATATCGTTAGTTAAAAGCGCATCACAATTGGCTTGTAGTGCTACTGCAACCTGCAACGCGTCGGATAGCGTTAAATTATATTGGGCACGGAATTTTGCTGCTTCTTTGCCAATCTGCTTGTCTATGATTTCAAGTAAGATATTGCTATTTTCTGTCAAAAACTCAATAAAATCCTGCTGTAGTTGGGTTTGATCATCTCGGATAGGAACAACTAAACATTCAGCCAGCGTAACAGGCGATGTCACTGCTAATAATGTCTGTTTTTCTATCAACTCATCAAAAATGTAGTTAGCAATCGCTAAGTAATGAGGATTTTTTTCAATAGAGTAAATAACCGGGGCAGTGTCTAGAAACACACGGTTTACTCCATCAAAGGCTTCTTTAATTTTCATTGACGACTACCTCACCTCTTAGTGCATGCTCACGGTGTTCATCCGATTCTTGTCGTGTGCGCGACACCCATTCTTGGGCATCTTCACCCACCAATGGATAAGACACGGTTCCACGAATTTCACGGAACGAACGAGCCGGTTTCAGGGCGTGATCAACTTTATGAGCGAGGTACATAATCAAGTCCAATTTTTCTCGACTATTCAAAATATCAGACTGTTTTTTTAATTCTTTTAGCAATTCAGTGGACATTAGTTTTCTCCTGTAGGGTGGGCAACGTGTTGCCCATTATCTAAGTGGGTGGGCAAACACCATACATGTACGGATTTATTCATTCTTATCTTAATGGCATTGATGCTCTGCGTCCATCGTTGGATCGTCATTGAAAAGTTAAAGCGCTTTTTTGTGACGTCCAAGATAAATCTTGGACTCCAGCCTTTTCCCGTTTGTAGTAGGCGATTTATCGCCTTCTTCGTTCAAGTTGTTAACGCATTTTTCCGGTTTGTTGTGATGTCCAAGATAAATCTTGGACTCCAGCCTTTTCCCGTTTGTAGTAGGCGATTTATCGCCTTCAAATTGTTAAATCGCTTTTCTGACGTCCAAGATAAATCTTGGACTCCAGCCTCGGCGCTTTTTCGCTTGTTGTGACGTCCAAGATAAATCTTGGACTCCATGATTTGAAAGCATCCAAACGATTGTATGGCCCTCAAACCCGTCCAAATAACCATAAAAAATATAGGCCAATAACAGGCCCGCGTGTGACTACTTTGCCAAAGTTTGGACTCCTAGTCCTGCCAAACTAAAGTTTGGACTCCTGTGGCTGTCACTTGATTTCCCTTTCTCACCAATTCATAAGCTTCACCCTCAGCCGTTGTAGAGACTATCAGTGGCGAATGGGTTGCGATATAAAAAGTCGTTTTTGGAAAAAACGCTTTCAGCAGTGAAATAATGCGATATTGCCATTTGGGGTGAATGTGCGATTCAATTTCATCAATAAACACTATGCCGTCAACTTGGCTTAAGTCTTTTTCATCAGCAAAGCCAGTCCAGCCGCCATAAGCGGCAATCATTTCTTGGAAGAGTTTGATAATGGAGACAAAACCCGTTGAGAGTTTGTCTATCGGCACGGAGTCTATATACAATTTGCCGTCATCAAATTGAACATTAAAGTCGGTGACGAC
>NBMI01000108.1 GCA_002085445.1 Candidatus Parabeggiatoa sp. nov. 2 | reverse complement strand
ACACCTCAATGCACGTTTGACGCGAAAAGCGCCTTTATGGAAACCGTATTAATATAGAAATTATTCTATATTGTCAATCTATTTCAATATTTTTTGCGACTATAGTTTTGTCGTTTTGTCGTTTCGTCGCTCTATGGGGGCCGATTAGCTTTGCTAAATCCTCCCCACATAAGAGACTATCCGAAAATCGCCACTGCCAAACACTCCTGCCAAACTAAAGTTTGGACTCCTGATCACTGTTCACTGATTACTGCCAAACTAAAAAGTTTTTCTCGTCTCAAGCTGGCTGCTGCCTCGCTCTCATCGAAACTGGCGAATAGAATATCGCCCCAAACACCTTAATCAATCCCCACAATACCAAAAGCGGAAACAGGATCGTTTCAAAAAGAAACAAAGTAATCAACTTGATGACTTGGCCGACAATCTCCTCTGAATCTTGTTTCAGTTTTTCTAGGCTTTCCGTCGGCGAAGTCGCCACTTCTTTTGCCGTGATTTCCGAGAGTTTTTCTTTGGAGTTTTCAATGGACTCTATGGCCGTATCGCGCTTTTCTGCCAAAAAAACGGCGGAAATATGTGAACCAATAAGGCCCGTCACCGGAATGGCAAAACGCACCAACAACACCAACAGCAATAATTTATAAGCCAAGAGACGCAACCGATATTTGGAAGTTTTCGTCCGGATAAAGAGACTGACTAATATCAAAATCAGCGCAGGGAAAATCACATAAGTCATATCAACGGAAATACCAATTTCCATCAACAACTGTTGTATGCCTATCGACACAATCACTGCCAACATGATCCAAGAAAAACGCTCAATGAGATCATTAATCGGATCAAGAATTTCACCCAACGACAGTTCGCCGATAAAAGGCGTAATCGTAAAACTCTGCATCACCGAAAGAGTCGCGTTGAGCGCACGAGCGATTAAAAATGCCGCGCCAGCCTTATGCAGCGTGTCATTGAGATAAGCGACGCTCTCTGATTCAACCCCACCGGTAAACTGATTATGGGCAATTTCTTCCCAACTCAGCGTCATTAACACCAGCAGACACAAAACCAACAGCAGACTCATTTCTGTAAGAATTGCAACTAGAGTCCTGGTTGGTCCGTCCCAACCGTTGGTACGCAGTCCGACAGAAGTCCTAAAAGTACAACTCATTGAAGTCAATTTTCCAAGGAGTCCCATTGGGTCAAATTAATCTTCTTTCCTAAAAGGAATGAACACCAATTTACCAACCTTCTAAATCCAAAAGTGAGTACGAGAAAACTTTTCTCGCTTTTTAAAACCTAACCCCGTTCTAATTGGGATCACTTATTATTTTTTCAAGTGAACTACATAAATTCTACTCATGCGAGTAGTTATACATAGATTTAGATAGAAATTAAGTAGCAGTTGTTTGCTCCAGTTATTGGTAATGGTTTTTTTTAGAACGGCTAATGGGTTTCGAGGCAAGAAAGGGTAATGGGTGATTGATTGTATGAATCAATTCTGATCATTGAGAACGAGAACGATCAGTGAAAAAAATAAAAAATAGGGCTTTGCCTCGAACCCATTCCCCCATTCTAAAAAAAACCATTCCCCATTCTAAAAAAAACCATTACCAATTACCCGTTCTTTGACGCATTTCTTGCAATTTTTGCAAATTCTTTTTGACATAGGCATTACTGGGCTCAATGGCTAAGACTTTTTGATAGAGGGCTATCGCCTCATCCAAACGTCCCGTCATTCCCAAAACACTGGCAAGATTAATCTGCGCCTTCAAATTTTGTGGATAAATTTGAATGGCTTTGCGATAAGAGTCCTCCGATTGACGGAAATAGACTTGCGCTTCAAAGTGACGGTTTTGTGTTTGATGGGATCGTCCCAACTCATAAAAAATATTACCGCGATTCACCAAGAATTTAGCATGATCAAACGGGCGCAACTTATGAGCTAAGGCCCTCTTAACCCACTCCAACGCTTGCTCATATTCGCCTAACGTCTTGTGAGCGACAATCAGATTCAGCGCCGTTTCCGTGGTGACAGAAATAGATTGAGAGCCATCGGGTTTTTTTATCCTCACAACACCATGGTTTAAGGCTTCAATG
Organism: Candidatus Parabeggiatoa sp. nov. 2; assembly: GCA_002085445.1. Taxonomy (GTDB): domain Bacteria; phylum Pseudomonadota; class Gammaproteobacteria; order Beggiatoales; family Beggiatoaceae; genus Parabeggiatoa. The sequence continues at coordinate 17,364 of NBMI01000108.1, read as the reverse complement.
GCTTTTTTGAGAGTTTTTTGACCATGTTCACTGTCACCTTGTTCTTGTTCCAATTGCCCTCTTTGAACCAAATGTTTACCAAGGATAATCCAACCCCGTTTTTTCTCCGGGGATTGTTCAACATTGTGCTGCCACAATGCCACCGGATCGCGCCACATTTGATTGCGTAACCACGTTGCGCTGCCCAATACTAATAATAAAGCAAGCACCGGGACAAACACGACGGTTTGAATGATAAGCCGGTCAACCGTTACTTTGTTTAACCAACGCGGTAGTTGTACCACGAGCAGCCAAGCACATAGTACCGCGATACCCAAATTAGGCAAGTAAGTGCGATGCTCAAATATCACATCTCGGATAGGAATCACACTCGATTCGACGGCATGGGCGAGGTAATAAAAGAAAATACCAAAGGCCACTAGCGGCCAACGGCGCAAACTATACACCGCTAAACCTAACAATAACAGATGGCCTATCAACGCCAATAGCGGATCACTGTCCAATAATCTAGCGGTGAAATGATAATTTTCATTGGTAGAAAAAAAATCCTCGGTGATAAGGCGCCCATTATCATAATCAATATGTGAACTGGCCGGCCGAAAAAACAAACTGATATAAGTCCACAAGACAATCAGTTGAGTTGCCAAATACGAGGCGCGGGAAATGTCTGTCGTTTCTCGTGTTAGCCCGTCCAAGTTTTTCAGAGCCTGAATGTTGTCAAACAAAAAGTTCTGAATAACAGGATTTTGCTCTAACATCAGTGCCAAAAGAATCAAACAGATCCCAACACCCCACAACATAACAACACCTTTTAAGCGTACCTCACCGCGGCGGAAAAATATCAATTCCAGTAATAACAAGGCAATGGGCAAAGTAAACGTGTTTTGCTTGGTAAAAAAAGCCAGCACGGTGAATAAGATACAAGCCAGTGTCCAAAAAATCCCCACTAGCCGGGATGGCGTTAAGCGAGCCAGAATAAAACAAGCCATTGCCGCAATATAAAACAAGGCCGCCAACGATGCTAACCTTTGCACGATATAAGTCACGCTTTGAATCTGCAAAGGATGAAGTACAAATATCAATGCTACAACAAGCGGCAACCAGCGTTTGGTGTCATCTGACAACAGGGTATTGAGCGCGGGGGTGCGTACAAAGCCGCGCAACAACCCTAAAACGGCACAGCCTGCCAAGAAATGAATAATAATATTCACGACATGGTAGCCGGCGACTTGGAATTGATGGACTTGATAATTGAGAGCAAAGCTGAAATAGCCAACTATTCGCAAGGCAGCAAATTGCCATAATTCCGCCAATGTGCCTTGCCAGTTATAAATCACCGGATTTTCTTGAATGGAGGAAAAATCATCCAAGTAAAATGGCACACCCAAGGTATGCCCATAAGCCAGCACGACTAGAAAAGCCAACAACAAGACTTGTATGTACCAAGCCCCAAGTCGCATTAACATGCTATTCAATTTGAATTTTATTTGCATAAATTCAGTGATCAGTGATCAGTTATCAGTTATCAGTTATCAGTGTTCAGTTATCAGTTATCAGTTATCAGTTATTAGCGTTCACGGTTCACTGATTAGAGCAGTTCACGTATATAGTGATCCTAAATGATTTGTGGAATTGGCACGACGAAATTTTTAGCTCGCAAGCGGATTTATTCCACGATTTTTAGAGGATCACTATATGCGGTTCAGCGCGTCGAAATAATACCCACGCCGGCCCCAATAACAATAGCCATAACTCCAAATGCGAATATCGATATAAAGAATCCGCGGCGGAAAAACTTTAGCCTGAAAAAGTTTTTCTGAGAAAAACTTTAGCCTAAAAAAGAGTTATAAAATAACTTCTCAATCTAAGTTTTTATAACTCATTAATTTCATAATATTTAACTCAACCCTTAATTCGCATTGTATGCTGGCATGAATGAGCGCCATTAAATCGGCTATTGGATTAATGACTAACAGCCAGCGCATGGGTTCGGGCATCTGAGTGGGCATATACGAAATCGGGGTTAAATACAAGGTGACAGTGATAACTGATAACTGATAACTGATAACTGATCACTGATTAGAGCATTTCACGTATATGCGGTTCAGCGCGTCGAAATAATACCCACGCCGGCCCCAATAACAATAGCCATAACCCGAAAGGCCATAAGATATTGGCATAACTCCAAGATAAACCTTGTATGCTGGCATGAATGAGCGCCATTAAATCGGCTATTGGATTAATAACTAATACCCAGTGCATGGGTTCTGGCATCTGAGCGGGCATATACAAAATCGGGGTTAAATACAAGGTGACGGTAATCAAGAAGGGGAAAAATTGTCCAACGTCTTTCAAAAACAGTCCAATGATTGCCAACAAGTAACAAAACGGCATTAACCACAACGTCAATAATAATATAATTAACACCGCTACTGGTATTGTGTGAACCCCTTCCAATAAACCGGCCGTTATCACCATAACTAGCACATATAATACGGTCGATAAAAATAAGGGCAATATAGGCAAAATGATGACTGGGAACACGGAGCGTTGATACAACCCACCAAACTCCGTTAAAACGTTTAAACTACGCGATAACACCTCTGCTATAAACAACCAAGGTAACATACCGATTAAAAAATAATCGACAAACGCCACGCCCCCCGGAAACTTAATTTTAAGCACGATGTCTAACAAAAACCAAAAACCAAGGATTTGCAAAGCGGGTTGAAACAATAACCACGCATCTCCCAATAGCGTACCAGACGTGCGTGTGGTAATATCACGCTTCATCAGTAAAAATAACAAATAGCGATGCGTATAGGCGGCCTGAAAGGGGCCCCACAAACCCACGCCGGTTGCGATAAGATAACGTTTAATAAAATTAAAGACGGTCATCATAAGTTTAATAGGATAGCATAAGTCAGCTATATACTTTGCACCGTTAAAAATGGCGTTTTTTGAGAATAGCGACACATACTAGGCATCCCCTCTCAAGAGGGTTGTGAATTGTGAACCGTAGGTCAGCGGAACGAAAATTAATTTTGCCCATTACCAAATGACAAATGGGTAATGATGTATTATAAATATGTTGTATGAAGATTCGTTTTTATATCTCTTTGATGGTCGTTGCATTGCTCGGTGGCCTGTTGATTAACGCAGACGCAACGCGTGTGCTTGTCCATTTGTCTGAGCCAGTCACGGCCGCCGAGTTAGCACAACTGGGCACACAAGGCCGAGTCATCCGCGACTTACACCCGCTACCTTGGTTAGTATTAGAACTTCCTAACACTCGCCGTGTACTGCGTACCACCGCCCAAGAGGCCACCAAAAACTGGGCTTATCAACCGGATGTGCGAGGGTATTTTGCGACGACGCTCTCTACACCGACTGCGCCCAACGATCCGCGTTATGCTGAGCAATGGCATCTAACTGAAATAGGCATCCCCAAAATGTGGGAAATGACCCAAGGCGAGGGGGCCATCATTGCCCTGTTAGATAGCGGCGTTGATCCCGATCATCCTGATTTATCGGCCAATATCTTATTTGACCAAGGCTATGACTTTGGCGATGAGGATGATAAGCCTTATGATGAAAATGGACATGGCACGGCAATGGCGGGTTTAATGGTAGCCGCATGTCATAATCACAAGGGCGGCTGTGGTGTGGCCCCCGCTGCTAAAATTATTCCTTATAAAATCAATCAACAGGGCGAAGAAGGTTTTTTTGAATCCGATTTAGCAGCCGCGATTTTAGCCGCAGCCGACAGTCCCGCAAAAATTCTCTCGCTAAGTCTAGCACTCACAAAATCTTCACAAATTGTGCAAGATGCTTTAATCTATGCCAAAGCTCAAGACAAAATCGTGGTGGCCGCTGCCGGTTACAAAGGGAGCGGTGTCGCTTATCCTGCCTATTTACCTTGGGTTATAGGAGTCGGGGCCTTCGACAAAGAAGGACAACGACTACCCTCTAGCAACTATGGCGATGGCCTATCACTCAGTGCGCCCGGCGTGGACTTGCTAACCACCCTACCCGGCACCGGTTATGCCGATTGGTACGACGGCACCTCGGCCGCGGCCGCTTTAGTCAGTGGTGTTTTAGCATTGATGACCGCATTAGAAGCGAGTGCCACCGCCCCTGAATTAATTGTCACACTACTCGCCTCTTGTCAAGAGGTTGACACCCCGGGATTTGATAGTCAGTATGGATTTGGGCATCTTAAAGTACCGCTATCCCCCATTTATAGCAACACCGAACCGAGTTTGAAGTTTACACCTCAAAAAGCACACGTGTTCCGTGCGGGCGACACACTACAACTTTCTTTGTCCTTGGGCGGTGTCAGCGGGAGATATGCTGACCTTTATTTGCGTCTTAATCTGCCCAACGACACCATTGGCGCACGTAAAAACCTCTTTAAAGTTTGGAAAAGTAACGACAGCCATGAAAAAATTTCTTATAATTACACATTAGTAAGCCCCTATTTTTTAGCCCATGATATGATATTGCCGCTATTCGGCACACCGACGGCCTTGCTAGGGGCAGGCATTATCGACTCGCATTTACTTGAGGGTGCTTATGAGTTATTAGCCCTCTTAACCTTTGCCGATAATAACTCAACCGTGCAGACTCGAAAAATCGTTTGGATAACCACAACCGCCAAGGAATAAACTCAAATCCACCAATTACAAAAAAAATAAAATAAATTGTCGGGTTCCTTAGCATCGCTAAATAAACCATAGCACAATATTTTCAGGAAACTTGAAATTGATGCCTATAATGTGCAATAGTTACAAATAACGGTATCGGGTAAACAACACCCCGATTGGAACATAGCGCACCTCTTCTCACTGTTCACTGTTCACTGTTCACTGTTCACTGTTCACTGTTCACTGATTATAGATTGACATGCGACGCAAGTGCGTGTATGTTGTAGTTAAGGTGTTTGATTACCAAGTATTTGACTACGGAGATTATTCAACATGAAAAAGACAGCACTCGCTTCGGCCATAGCGCTGGCTACTTTAGCAAGTGGACCAGTGTGGGCCGAAACCACTACAATCGGAGGTAATTTTATCTTCGATCGAACCGAAGTGGAGGCCGGCGGGAAAGTCAATATTGCCTTGTTAGGTTTGAACGCTCAAGGTGAAGTTGACACGCAAGGCGATGCTTCCGATTCGACCATTATGGCAATGGTCAAAACGGATCTAGGCGAAATCAGCGGGGGTAGCGACACCCGGGGTAGCCCGCTTCCTGGCTATTTTGCCTCATCAACCAAATTCATTAAACTCAGTAAAGGTCTAGGTCGCGTTTTTATTTTGTATCCGCATGAGACGAAAGGTGAAGACACCGTTGAGGTGACTTTACTGGAACGATACAAGACGGCATCAGGTGCCACCGATTACAGAAACATTACCAATGCGGAACAGAAAGTCACCATCACGCCTGTGTCAACCGAGCCTGAGGGATTAGCTATCGAATCCTTTACGCCATCCGAATCCGATTCGCATGGAAAAGCGGATGAATGCTCATTGTGGAGCAAAGAGTATCCGTGCGGCCTCTATGGTGAGATGACGGCCGGGCAGTCCGGTGGCAAAATTCTGGTGAAGGCCAAAAATGAGTATGGCATCGGCACTGTCAAAGTGACTTTGACCTACAAAGGGCATCTTCATCCTGAAGAAGAGGCACCCACCCACAGCTATACCGCGAATATGGTGAAAGGTGAGGCCACTATCACTTTGGATGGTCAAGTCACCAAGGCCGGTGACTACTTTGTTGAAGCGACGGTGGACGGCCTTGACGGCAGCAGCGTTGGATTAGTCTATCCAGACATCCTAAAAGTCTGGTCAACGGGCGTGCCCAAAAAGCTGAAGTTGCGGGCTGACAAAGAACGCATCGCCAACCCTGATTTCACTAAAACAATTACCAATGACCAAATCAAGCAGGGAACGCACATTATGGGTTCTCTGGAGGATGCGTATGGCAACATGACCACCAATTGTGTCCCTGAAAAGAATAAGGACACGGGTGCTTTTGCATGTACTGCGGGTGGCGAGATTATTTTCTCCATTGCAGACACTAATGATCCCGATGTGGTCAACGGTGCGAAACTCAATTTACACATTCCGGCGGGTGCTCAAGAGGGCAAGACGGTTGCCAAAAGTGGTGACGCGATCTTGGGTAATGCGTCAGGTGAAATCGTCAAGAGAGATGTCAAGAAACCGTTGACGGCCTCGTTAGTGGCAACCGCGAAGGATAGCGCAGGTAAGGTGATAAGCACCATTGCCAATTCTGACACACTGGCGATTAAAGTGGTCGAAAGATCATTGGCAGCCACTGCGCTCTTCAGTACCGATCAAAGGGCCGGCAACGAGTTTGATGCTTTTAAGGTGGTTGTGATTGGTAACGTGGGGCAACCGGTTGGCAAAGCTGGGGCGGTTGCGGTTAAGAATACCAGGACGATGGAAGAGTCCGTGGCGGCACCGGACACTACTAACAACGTGTTGGTCAGTTTTGAGAAACAGACGTGGGGTAATAAAGAATACCTCATCTCTGATCAAGCCGGTAGTTATGCCCAAGTGAAGGTGGAAGCAGCAGGCATCAAACCCGCAAAGATCGAGAAAGTGGAATTTCAAAACGCCCATGGCCAAGCGGTAACGGATGTGCCACCGGCTGAGATTACGCCGGACAAAAAGTACTTTACCCGGATACCGGAAGCCTCTTTCAAAATGTTTGACCAGTACGGCAACATGAAAACAGGTGAACAGCCGCTGACTGCCGCTATTACGGGCACGTTTACCGCGTCCACAAGCAATGCCGAGAGCACCAGTTATATCACATCCAACGGCGGGGGCGTGCCGGGTCGGTTTGAGCTGGTCGATGGTAAACCCAGTCACGTCAAGGTGACGTATGCTGCGACGGGTTCCAAAGCGTTTGCTGGTCAAGATACGATTAAGCTGAGCTTTAGCGAGGCATCATTGTTCAGTTTCAGTCTGACTACAACGATACCGGCCTATAGCGGGTTGAAGGGCATCAAATCACACATGTCGGCCATAGACGACACCATTCCCGTGAATTCAGAAGTGGCGATGACGGTTGATGTTTTGGATGGCGACGGCAAACGCTTCGTTGATCCTGATCGTGACGCGAAAACGGGTGTCACAGTGACTCTTGGTGGGCAAGAAGGTGACAACGTCGAGCCGACGGTGACCGAAATTTGGTGGGAACCGATGAAACCTTCTGAAGAGGAATGTGTTGCAGCAGAAGGCACGTTCACGGAAGGCAAGTGTGTACTGACCGAAGAACAGTGTGAAAGTAGTAGCCTGGGTGGCGTGTGGATGAAAGACATGTGCATGGAACAGAAGGACAGGCAAGTGGGCAATGGCGACACTCTGGACTTTGCCGAAACTTGGGGTCGTAAAGTCTTTGTGCTGAACGCCGGGCCTGACAAGGGTCAATTCAGCCTCACGTTTACGAGTGCTGATGACAACACCATCAAAGAAACCAAAACCCTCAAAGTCTCAAAGACTGAGCCACCAAAATGCGAGCCTGGCTCAACGGATGAGAAGTTGATGTGCAATTACGCCGACCAATGTCAAGCGGCAAAGGGTATATTTACCGACGGGGCTTGTAAAGCCACAGTTTCGCTTGGGGCGACGAACACCTTTAATCCAAACTATCCTGCCACGGAGAAAGAGGCAGCTTTTGCCGGAGGTTTCTTTAAAGTAACAGAAGCTGATAGCCCCTACGAACAGTTCAAGGACATTGAATTGGGTGAAACCATCAGACTGGCGTGTGTTATCAAAGCGGATGAAGAGGATATAGGCAAAAAGGCCGATATTTTCGTGCTGGCGCTCCATCTCAACCTGGCGTATGGGCCGCCGCGGTATTACAAGTGGTACAAGCTGTGTGAGCCGAATTTGGATCCGTCGGGTTGCAGGAGTCGATTTACACAGTGGCCCATGGGCCTAGATGGCTACCCAATTGAATCTGCTTTGAGTCCATTTGCATTCTCAGAATCATTGCCTGAGTACCACACCACCAGAATTTATGGGGGTCGTATACCTTACCCAGGTGAGATATGGGCGTACTGTGGCTATCGTGTCGCATCGGGTAACGATGCAGGCAAGATTGTTTACAGTAAGTACCCCATTATGATTGTGATTGACGAGATAGTCGCAAACCGAGACAACTTCATAGCGCCGGCAGCAGAATAAGCGGTTCTGTCAAAGAAAGGCCTGAGTGCAAAGCTAATGGCTTTGCACGATTAAAAGAGCCTGGAACTCCCCAATCGTTTAGCTCTAAAGTTTTTTTTAAGAAAAAGTTTTTTCTGAGAGCAAACTGAAAACATAACGGCACACTGCCTAGTAGTAGTGTGCCGTTTTTTTTGCTAGACTTGTCGGAAATGGCATATATACACTAATGAAAAATGAAAAATTGAAAAAGGATTAAATTAATGATAAGTAGATAATTTTGCTATGAATTTTCGTAGCCGTTCCTACAAGTCATTTTCACGGATTTTTCGTTACGTTCCGTATAGACTGAAAGTACAACTTCTTTTAGGAATAAACGGATTTTTTAAAGTTTTACATTCTCAAGAAAGTTCCAATTAGGGTCTATCTCATATTTTTGGTACGGATGGTGGCAGTTTAGGGTTAAGCAAGTCAACTCAAATTGGTCAAATTAAAGAGAACGAATAAATTTTGAAATTAACTTGGGATTGGCGCGAAAAGTTATCAAGGAGAATTTTTGATGAATATTGAAACATATGCAGAATATATTGTTTTTGTATCATCATCAGGGCATTGCTCTCTGGACTGCAGTTACTGTATTGTGAACCCAATTGTTAAACACCAACCGACGTTGACCTTTGAAGATATTGAGTATTTTCTGGACAAAGTTCAGAAGAAAACGGCTCTTATTTTTTCTGGAAAAGGTGATTTCTTTGCGGGATATAAGAAGAATGAAAAACAACTGGCTCGTTTATTAGAGCGAGATGTAGAAATTGGCTTGGATATCAATGGGGTGATGATTCATGAGTTTGCTGAACTCACAGATCAGCAGTTAAATAAAATTCGTCATATTAACCTGACAATGCACTACCGGCAGCTTATCGACAAGAATGCCTTAGATGTTTGGAGGAAAAATGCACTTATTTTGATTGGCAAGAAAGGCCATGACAATTTTATGCTTGGTACCATCCTGTCTCCCCCGGAAAGTCACCTTTGGGAAGAGGCACTCAGGTTCTTTGAACAAGCGATATTTGAGCCGGTTGGTCAAAAAATTGTGCTTATCAAAGATGTGAATTGCCAATTTAATGTAGCTGATTAGACGAAAGTGTTAGCACTGCAAACGGCATTTTCACACTTGATTACGGAAGTCCGTGAAGAAGATTTTGCGTCACTCTTCAATAATCATAGCCATGTGCGGTGTCCTGCAGGAAAAACCTATTTCCGAATTTGGAATGATGGCAGTGTCCAAGGCTGTCCTTATATACCAACACTTAATGATTGCGGTAATATTAAGGCACGTCGCTTAGAGCCGCGAGAAAATATGTTTCGGTGCAGTGAAGCCAAGTATTGTGACTGCTATACAATCGCAATGCTCGGCAAAATGGTGTTTGAGTCGCCACTGCAACAATAATAAGTATCCGGTCACAAATTTTCCAAAAAACCTGAGGAGGGTGGGCAACAAAATACATAAAATTCCATTTAACGCAGATTCACTTTGAGGTTTTTGATCATGAAATTGCGTATAACGCTTTGTCGAGCCGGATCGTGGCAAACCACCTCCGCCACCACCCAAAAAATTCGTTCCAAAACCAACGACTACTTCAAGGGGGCCACTTACCAACCCCTTTGTGCGTTCCCACAAACTCCCCCCAGAGCGCAAGAGGCCGCCCAAGAGAAAAAAACGACCACCCCCGCAAAAAGACTTTGAACTACGGGGCACGAGCCGCATTGGGGCCAAACAGGCCGTTATCCTAAAGGGGCCTGACAATAAAGAATTTATCCAATACTTCCGTTCCAAGAAAAAAGAACCCACGCCAACCGGCAATATTGGGGTAAAGTTTAAAGAGCCCTATCAAGATTATTTCCTGTTGAGCGTCGAATCGCGTAAGATTCAGATAGAATATCCAACCGAATCCCCCTGTCGCAAATCCAATGACAAAAAAGGAGTTGAGTGTAATAGTGAGGACGGTGGCAAGACAGCGATTTTAAGCTTGGTGCATGGCAAAGCGCTCAAAGCACCCGCTGCGCATAAAAAACCGCCTAAAAAACGCGCAGATGACAAAAAGAAGAAACGCCAACGAACCTTCAAGAGACAAGTCATCAAGGACGAAGATGTTCCACCGGGGATGCGCGTAGTGCGGACACCTTTTGGAGACCGTTTAGTGCCTATCAAAAAATAATGCTAAGGAACAGCAAATAAATAACTTCCGCCAACAGCTAAAGCAGTTGTCTAAAAGCTCAAGTACCCTAAAGGGCACTGGGTGCAATTCGTCTCATAAAATAATCTTTAAATATCAAAGAGATATATTTTTTAGTCAAAGATAATTTTATAAGTTATTGTATTTACAAGCAATAACATAATTTTTAAAATAAGACGGATTGCATACAAGGGCACTGAACCCCGTGATGGGGAAGTTAATTTTTCTTCGTTCCTAAATGGTAATTAGTCATTTTTAATTGGTAATTAGTAATTGTACTTTAGTTTGGGCCGGAGTCCAAACGACGCAAACGTCGTTTTTAGCTTTACGCCTCTCGATTTTATCTCTAGGCGATACACTTATAGAATTGATGTATTGACAAACTAAAAATTTTGTATTCACTATTAATATCAATGAGTTATGACTATTTTACCCGGCTAAATTGATGGAAATTGCCAAAAAACAACTGTCTAGGCTCAAGTTGTTTGAAAAAACACGTTAGCCTAGACGCATAAATTTTTAATTCCTTGTTTTTAAACAAATAATAACTATTTTAATCTGTCAATGCGTAAGTCTATTCTAAAACGTCCAAACCTGAAACTTTGGACGCCACATTAAATAAAAACAATGAGTTACAGTGCATTTTAATTGTCCTGTTTTTGTCCGGTACTTAGTAAAAACTCTAAAAAAGCCTGAACAATGCGAATTAACAATTAAAAATTAAAAATTAACACACTTTCAATCAATACTTTTTTATAAGTCATTGATTTTTTACGATTCAATTCAACCCTTAATTCGCATGAACACTGATAACTGAACACTGATAACTTATAACTTATAACTGATAACTGAACACTGAGCACTGAAATGTTAGACACCTACAAACAACACATCGAAGAACGTGCCAACCTTGGATTACCCCCGTTGCCCTTAAATACCCAGCAAGTCGCGGCCTTGGTAGAAATATTAAAAACTCCGCCCAAAGAGAGCGTTAGCGGGGAAAAATCAATTCCCCCCTTTGAAAAATGGGAGATTTCACTCACTCACCGCGTACCTCCGGGCGTAGACGAAGCTGCTTATGTCAAAGCCAGTTTTCTGGCGGATGTTGCCAAAGGCAATACGACTTGTCCCCTGATAACGCCAACGCAAGCGGCCGAATTACTCGGCACCATGCTAGGCGGTTATAACATTCAACCACTGATTGACTTACTCGATGACGACAAACTCGCCCCCATTGCTGCCAAAGGCTTATCACATACCCTATTAATGTTTGAGGCTTACCATGATGTCGTAGAAAAAGCCATGAGCCAAAACAAATGGGCCAAAAAAGTCCTCAATTCTTGGGCCGAGGCCGAATGGTTTACCGCAAAGCCGGCCTTGCCAGAGGCTATCACCGTCACCGTATTCAAAGTGCCCGGCGAAACCAATACCGATGACTTATCGCCCGCCTCCGAAGCGTGGAGCCGGCCCGATATTCCGCTACATGCCAAAGCCATGCTTTCTCACCGAATGGAAGGCGCATTAGAAACCCTAGAAGCACTCAAACAAAAAGGTTATCCATTAGCGTATGTGGGCGATATCGTCGGCACCGGCTCTTCACGCAAATCGGCCATCAACTCATTGATATGGCATATTGGGCGCGATATTCCCTACGTGCCCAACAAGCGCCAAGGCGGCGTGATTTTAGGGGGCCAAATTGCCCCGATTTTTTTTAACACGGCTGAAGACTCCGGCGCATTGCCAATAGAATGCGATGTCACTCAAATCAATAATGGCGATATTATCACTATTTATCCGTATGAAGGCCGCATTGTTAACGAAAAAGGCGAAGAAGTCAGTCGTTTTAAACTGCTCCCCACCACGCTGCCGGATGAAATACGAGCCGGCGGACGTATTCCGTTAATTATTGGGCGTCGCCTCACGGACAAAGCGCGCGAAACGTTGGGTTTAGGGCCTTCTTCCCAATTTATTCGCCCACAGCCGCCTAAAGAGACTGGCAACGGTTTTAGCTTGGCACAGAAAATGGTCGGCAAAGCTTGTGGTGTCAAAGGTGTACACCCCGGCACTTATTGCGAACCCAAAATGACAACGATAGGCTCCCAAGACACCACCGGCGCGATGACACGCGATGAATTGAAAGAATTGGCTTGTTTAGGATTTTCGACCGAATTGGTCATGCAAAGTTTCTGTCACACCGCGGCTTATCCCAAACCGGTGGACATCAAATTGCAACACGAATTGCCCGACTTTATACAAACACGCGGCGGCGTCTCTTTGCGTCCCGGCGATGGCATTATTCACTCATGGCTCAATCGCATGATTTTGCCCGATACCGTCGGCACGGGCGGTGACTCGCACACCCGTTTTCCTATAGGTATTAGTTTTCCGGCCGGCTCTGGCTTAGTCGCGTTTGCGGCCGCGTTAGGTGTTATGCCGTTAGACATGCCAGAATCGGTGTTAGTGCGCTTTAAAGGCGAAATGCAGCCTGGCATCACGTTGCGTGATTTAGTCAATGCTATTCCTTATGTTGCCATTCAAAAAGGCTTATTGACAGTTGCCAAAGAAAACAAAAAAAATGTGTTTTCGGGGCGAGTACTAGAAATTGAAGGCTTGCCACACCTCAAAGTTGAACAAGCCTTTGAACTGGCTGATGCTTCTGCGGAACGCTCCGCCAACGGCTGCACCGTGCGTTTAGACAAAGAACCCATCATTGAGTATTTAACCTCAAATGTCACCTTACTCCGATGGATGCTTGCCAACGGCTATGGCGATGAACGCACCTTGCAACGGCGAATTGCGGCAATGGAAGCATGGCTAAAAAATCCGGTTTTATTGGAACCCGATGCCAACGCTCAATACGCCCAACTCATTGAAATTGACTTGAGCGAAATCAAGGAACCGTTACTGGCTTGCCCCAATGATCCTGACGATATTAGGCCTTTATCTGAAATTGCCGGTCACAAAATCGACGAAGTATTTATTGGCTCCTGCATGACCAATATTGGTCACTATCGCGCCGCTGCCAAAGTATTAGAAAATGCCGGCAGTATGCCTACCCGTTTATGGATAGCACCGCCAACGCGCATGGATGAACATCAGTTGGTTGAAGAAGGCGTCTATTCGGTATTTGGACAAGTGGGCGCACGTACCGAAATGCCCGGTTGTTCTTTATGTATGGGTAATCAGGCGCGGGTTCAGAACGGTGCCACCGTCGTTTCTACCTCGACACGCAACTTTCCCAACCGCTTAGGCAAAGATACCAATGTCTACTTAGCTTCGGCCGAATTAGCGGCCGTGAGTGCATTACTTGGACATATTCCTTCCGTTACAGAATACATGCAAAATGTTGAAGCGATTGCGCCACTGTCGGATAATATTTACCGTTATCTGAACTTCCACGAGATTGAGGCCTATCAATCGGCCGCCAACAAGGTGGCGGATAAAGTGATTCCGATTGCAGCGGTGTAAGTTTTATTTGAGAAATCCGATTAAAAAAAATCGGATTTCTTTGTTGTTGAAGTTTGGCAGGAGTCCAAACTTTAGTTTGGCAGTTTTCAGATAAATACTTTGGCTGGATATTTTCTGAAATACTATAGGAAACAAGCGACGATAGATGAAATCAATCAATGCGAATTAAGGGTTAAAACATTTCAAATCAAATCATGGCCCACAAAATGAAAAAAAAACGCAAAAGTCACTTGCGTGCGTTAATTGTTAGCATTATAACTCTGTGACACTCTGTGGCACTCTGCGAAAAAATGGGTTAGACGATCTAATTTGGGGGCCATAAACCATTTTGAATGTTTTCAAATCAAATCATGGCCCACAAAATGAAATAAACGCACGCACGCAACTTTCTGAAAACCAAGAACAACTGATCACTGTTCACTGAAAAGAAAGGTAGAATCTCATGAAAAAAGCCCTCTATTTTTTTATACCACTGGTGTTGATACTCGGCGCGTGTACTACTACGGCCCCCAAACCAGAAGTTAAGAAAACTCAACTGGAAATCCGTGAACTTCAAACACGCTCTTATGACAGCAAAGATGTAAAAATGGTGATGAAAGCAGTGATGCACGCCTTGCAAGACGACAACTTTATTATTCAACAAGCCAACATCGATTTAGGGTTGCTCACCGCCCAAAAGGAAGTTGACTTAGAAAAAGTCGCCGAAGAAGAAGGAGGAGAAGGCCTCTCTTTAGGCCAAGCACTGGCGATTGGTGCAGCCGTTGTAGCAGTGGGTGCCGCAATAGTCATTCTTGGTAATAAAAATAAAGACAAATCACACAACGACTCAGGCGTTTATAGAAACGAACCCCATCCGAGTGGGAGAGAGGAAGAACGCACTTTTGAGAAAACGGGCATTACAGAAGCGTCTGTCAATATAAGCGAATTTGGAGACAAAACTCGTGTTCGTATCAACTTCCGCCTCAAAATATTGGACAATAAAGGTGGCACAGCAGAAGTTAAACAGATAGATGATCCTAAATTTTACCAAACCTTCTTCTCAAAAGTGGACAAAGCGGTATTTCTAGGTAAGGAAAAAGTGCAGTAAGTCCTTTAAGTATCGCCTTAAAGTCAGTTAGTAGTTAGTACTTAGTAGTTAGTACTTAGTAGTTAGTACTTAGTACTTAGTAGTTAGTAGTTAGTCGTTAGTAGTAGGCGATTTATCGCCTTAAAGTCAATTAGTAGTTAGTCGTTAATAGTAGGCGAATTATCGCCTTAAGAATTATCGCTTCCGCCTACTACATACAAATTGGCCCCTATCACCCTACCCAAAGGAGAAATTTAAATATGACTCTGAAAATATTTTTAGCCATAAAAGGAATACTTGGTGTTAGCCTACTTTCAATGAGTTTTAGCGGTTGCATGACTGCCTCAGAACACTCTGGGCAAGTGCATTCTCAAACGGCACCTGAAATGACCGTTGGCATTGTTCAGAGAGAAATCAGGAGAGGCATGTCCCCAGCCGAAGTGGCTACCGCACTGGGCTCACCAAATATCGTGTCAAAAGACAGAGAAGGCATTCAAACGTGGATATATGACAAAATCTCTAGCGAAGTCTCCTATTCCAGAGACGAAGCACACACTGGCATCATCGGGCTGATTATAGGGGGCGGTAGCAGAGAAGCCGGGGCTTCGGCACAAACCCAAAAAACCTTGACGGTTATTCTCAAGTTCCAAGACGGTGTTGTACATGACTTTAGTTATCATAGCAGCAAGTTTTAGGAGAATTGACGGTTATTCTCAAGTTCAAAGACAGCTTACTGCATAACTTGAGTTATCACAGCAACAAGTTTTATTAACGGTTATTCTCAAGTTCAAAGACAGCCTACTGCATAACTTGAGTTATCACAACAACAAGTTTTAGGAGAAGGCTACACAAAAAGAAGTGGATTTTGGAAATTCTGTTAGTCCCATTTTCCGCTACGGCCGTTCGGAGCCGCGCTTTCCAAACAATGCCATTACCGAGGCTTCTGCCAATATAAGCGAATTTGGCGACAAAACTCGTGTTCGTATCAACTTCCAGCGAAAAGTATTGGACAATAAAGGAATTACAATGGAAGTTGAACAGATAGACGATCCGGGTTTTTACCAAACTTTCTTCTCAAAGGTTGATAAAGCGGTTTTTCTAGGCAAAGAAAATTTGCAGTAGTTTTTTCCTTTCTCAGCCATCACAAAGCTTTAACTTCCATCCAAAGCGAGATTCCGTCCAAAGCTTTAGCTTTGGACGTTTGACAAAACTTGAACTTCCGTTGGAGCCCAAAGCTTTAGCTTCCGTTGGAGTCCAAAGCTTTAGCTTTGGACGTTTGACTTCCGTCCAAAGCTTTAGAGGCTGTTTTGGAAACAACCTCTTGATTAAAAAAAAATTATATTATCATCGTCCAATTATTATCATTTATAAATCAATCATTTATTAATTATTAATTAAAAAAACAGTGTCTAAGTGTTCAAGAACGAAAGTTAGGGAATAATTCGGAGTAGAGCTTATGTTATTAACATTAAATGATAAACCTATCAAGAGGGTTGCCGTTGTTAACGATACCGCCGCAGCCCGCGATGAAATGGCAGAAAATATCTTCGAGGCTGGTTTAGAGCCAGTCATTCATAGTTCTCGCTTAAATTCGATAGATGAATGTATCGCAACCATCACAAGCAAGGCAGAGGCGGCCATTTTGGAACATCACTTCAAATCAGACCATTATGCTAATTTCATGGGGGCAGAGGCGGTTGCCCGGTTATATAGGCAACATTTTCCCTCATTACTGGTGACCGCTTGGGCGGATGCTGACATAGATAATATTCGTCTGTTTCGTCGGTATATTCCAGTGCTGGTTGAAAGTGGTCATGCCGAATCTGAAATTATTACGCAAGGATTTAAGCAGTGTATCAACGAATTTGAGAATCATTACTCTCCTGACAGAAGACCGTGGCGTACTTTAATTAGAATTGAAGAGATCGACAGGGTGCCTATACTACCAATGGTTTATGCGCTTGTGCCGGGTTGGGATCCCCGCAAGATTGTCAAGTTTCCACTCAGTTTAATTCCTGAGAACTTACAGCCAACTCTAGAAACAGAACCCCATTTATTTGCCAAGGTCAATATCGGTGCTGCTCATCACGATGAACTTTATTTCACCGAGTTTGAAGTTGCCGAAAAACCGGGAGGGGAGTGGTGAAAATAATTAATGATTAATGATTAATGATTAATGATTAATGATTAATGATTAATTTGTCGATGAAATCCAACCCCGATAGGGGTTGAATTTGAATAGCCCCAGGTGAAACCTCAATGCCATTAAGTTAAGAAATAAACGAGAAAGAGCCAACGGCTAAAGCCGTTGTCTCAAAGCTAAAGTCCCCTAAAGGGGACTGGTAAATTCATGATTTTTTCATAAGCACACGATATGGCATTGAGTCTTCAGTGCCCTTTAGGG
>NBMI01000363.1 GCA_002085445.1 Candidatus Parabeggiatoa sp. nov. 2 | reverse complement strand
CATTAGTATATTGGTAAGCCATTAACAAAAGCTTACCAAATCAATTTGAAAACATGGCCCCCAACTTTAGCAATTGAGCGGCAAGACAATTCTTTCGGTGAAAGGATAAGTGGGACACACTTTGGCGTTGATAATTTTCCGAC
Organism: Candidatus Parabeggiatoa sp. nov. 2; assembly: GCA_002085445.1. Taxonomy (GTDB): domain Bacteria; phylum Pseudomonadota; class Gammaproteobacteria; order Beggiatoales; family Beggiatoaceae; genus Parabeggiatoa. The sequence continues at coordinate 9,945 of NBMI01000363.1, read as the reverse complement.
AGCCAATTTTATTGATATCAGGCAAAACCATTGTTTTAACAACAGGGATTTACCAAGGTTCAACTAGTCACCAAGTTGTTCCTCTATAGTGGATTTGGTGGTTTCAGCGTTAACCAACGCGGCATTGGCCTCTTTTAAGAGTTCTTTTGACAGAACATCGAATTTTTTGAGGCCCTGTATCTCATCAATTTTGTAGGCGACATACGCAATTTCTACCTGTTGGTAGATATCTTGTGACACTTGGCTTAATTCATTTCTCAGTGTCTGCCATTGATTAAGCGTTTTTTCAATAAGCGCGTTCTCTGGAAATTTTTGCTGTAACTCCGTTAATTTTTGAATATTCGTGTCAATACGCGCTAATTCATCCCCAATTTCAATCACTTTTTTATTTAACAGGGGATTCATTTCTTCTAAAAAAGACATAACGAACCGTTGAGTTTCTCTCACCTGTTCTTCGGCGGCGCGTTCTGCTCGGTAAGCTTCCCATTCTTCATACCAATCAAGCGCTGTTTGAGTCCAAATCGTTCCGACAATGGCAATGATAGGAAGAAGAAGCGTTGTGCCGCAGCTTTTTTTTATTTTTACGGTACGAAGTAAAAAGCTACCAGCGAAAAACCAGAGAAAAAATACGACTAACGTCATTATGAACGACATAGATCAACCTCTCTATAGCAAAACTAAAGTTTGGGCTACTGCCAAACTCAAGTTTGGATTCCTGCCAAACTCAAGTTTGGACGGATTTAAGACTACTGCCAAACTCAAGTTTGGACGCTTGCCAAACTCAAGTTTGGACGGATTTAAGAAAATAGAAACAAAGTTTTTCATCAACCTATTAGAAACCAAGTATTTAAAAACGTTGTTTATCATTTAGGATAGGTTGTTAGTAAGTGTGTTGTGATGTTGCTGTTTTCTACAGAATTCTTATCTGAGTGGATTTTATGAGGTGTTCATCCACCGTAATTAATGTCATGTCATGTTCCCAAGCCGTTGCGGCAATAAAACGATCAGCTGGATCTTGATGCGGTAAAACAATGAGTCGGCTTTTGATAGCAATGGCATTTGATAATGGAATTTCTTGCACCGGACTGCGTTTTAAGGCCTCCTGTATCCATTCTTGAGCGGATGGGTTGAGTATAATTCTTTGCTTTTGAGCTAAAATTAAAGTTTCCCAAATACTTATCGGAGAAATAAACAGTTCATGTTGAGGATTTTCCAATACTTCAATCACCTTTTGTTCCAACTTAGCCGGTTCTAATAAACTCCATAACCAGATATGCGTGTCTAACAGAAATTTCATGTTGCCAAAACCTCCCAAAGCAAAAGGCTATCATCTAATGGCGAAACAATATTACCAACTATTTGCCCAGTACCAGACAGACACCCCAACCAAGTATTTGCTTCACTTGTGGATGTCACTTGGTGTGGTAGCTCAGGGACTAATAAAATGACTTTGATAGGCTTTTTAAGCCAATATTGGTATTTTTCTGGCACTTTAATCAAGCCATCGTGTGATTCATAAGTAAATTCAATCTGTGGCATCATGATTACCTAGGTGTATTGAGTAGAACAGCTTAGCGTTAAGAACGGATTTGTCAAAGAAGTTACTCGCTTATTTATAAATTCGTTGTACTTAGAGCCTATCCTAAAAAATCTCAAGCACTTCGGAAAAAAAACCTCCAAAAAGCATCGGATGTTTTTCGTTCTATCGTTTTTCAGAACAGCTAAAAGAGGTTTGCCTTCCTTCAGAAGTTTTTGGGCACCAAAATATTATTCTTACAAACTATACTTTACAAATTTGCGTTGTCATTTCGACACGATGAGAAATCTTATTGGGTGGCAAAAGATTTCTCCGAAAAAAGAAATGACAAAAGTTATGGCCGTGTTCAGTATATACAAGGCTAATCATCTTGTAACCTCATAAAATTCACCTGATTATAAAGTCGGTAATAATTATGATTAATTCGCCCTGACAGGAAATTTCTTGCCAAGTTTGGTGCGCTAAAACGGCTGTCTCATATTCATGCTCGTTCAGATCAAGTTTCACTTTATATTTCCGGCCATCTGTTATTCCAGAAACGGTGACTATGCCAGCACCATAAGGTTTGCTGCGCTCCAACTTGATTACATAGCCTTCTAATTTGACTTCAACCGGCGTGGTTTCACGAAACAAGGTAGCCGCTTTGGCAATATGCGGCATGATGTTTACCCCAAATGAGACGCTCTCAGGAATATGACTTGTTATCGGATAGTGAGAAGACCAAGATACATTGACGGTTAATGGTTTATAGGCCCGACTGTCTTCACTTTTTCCACCAATAACGGCCTCACATAAATTTGCACTCACCCCTTCTGAGACGACTTCTTGAAAACGTTCAAAGTAAAAAGTGCCTTTTTTTTCAGTTATCGTTGCCACTTGTTGCAATGTGCCTAACCCTTGCATTAAACTTTGCATCGCTCGCCGCTCAAAAGGTGCTTCACCATTGGGCAAGTTAGGTATTTTCAATTGCTCAGACGGCAAAAGCGGAGAAATTAATTTCACGATATAACTGCCACGCTCGGTTTGTCCTAATTGTATCTTTTTTAAATAAGTTGACACTTCGCTTGGTTGGCGATAGGCAAACAAAGGCTTGGCTTCTATAGCGGATCGCGCCCCGGCCAAAATTAATTCTTTTGCTTGTTGAATCAATACGATACCTTCAAAAAGGGGCAACGTACTGGCATTGCGATTAAAAATATTTTGCCCTTTGATTCTTAGGATGTCCCCAATAGCCACCGTATCAAAATCTTCTAACACTTCCAACTGTGAACGATTTTCAAGCTCAGCCAATGTGCTAACGACGCGACTCATACTGAGCGCAAAATCTCCTAAATCAGAATCTAAAGGCAATAGTATCCGGTGCTGTTCTTTTACTTTATGATGAGATTTCACCCACAAAGAAACTTCACCTTCAATGCGTTTAAGCTCTTGCCATTGCCGACTGATAAGATATTTTTCAATACTTGACGGATTTAAAGCATTAAAAGTGGCATGATCAGTAATGTCTATTTTCAGGGTTTTTTCAGGAGTCGGCCAACTTTAGTTTGGCAGGAGTCGATAATCCGTCCAAAAGGAAGGCAGTGCCAGAGACAATGCCATTAAATTAAGCAACAAAACACCTAAGTGGGTAAACAAAAGTCTTTTAACATTGATAGCTTATTAACACACCAAAAACCTGTGGAAAAGGTATTTGGTATGCCCCAACCCCAAAGGGGTTGAATGTGAAACGCAGTAACTCGCTACGCGAGATAATAGCCACAGGTAAAACCTGTGGATTTTAGCATTTTCGAGGCTTCAACCCCGACGGGGTTGAATGTGAAACTTTTTTTCATATCTTTTATCTGGGCTATTCACATTTTCAGGGTTGTGGTGCTTGGTTAGAGTTGAATCATTGGCATAGCCCACCAAAACGATGGTGGGCAACAACGTTGGGTGGTACAACGTTTTTAGTTATTTACTCCGGGCGCAACGCCACAATCTTACCTTGACTGTTATAAGCAACTAAAATATCATCTACCACCAGCGGTGGCACAGTAATACTCGTTTTGCCTATACGGTAGCGAGTGACAAATTGCCCATTGTCGCGCCGCATCCAATGCAGATAACCTTCCATATCGCCAACAACTACGTAGTCACCAATGCTCACCGGGGCCGTCAAGTTGCGGGCTTGAAGTTTGTCTTGTTTCCACCAATCATCCCCTGAATAACGATCAAGTGCCCAAACGTGACTTTTGGTATCGCTTATATAGAGATAGTCGGCATCTACGCCTAAGCCGGCGTGTGATGACAATTTTCTTTCCCAGAGTAGTTTGCCTCTTTTTAAGGCAACGGTACGTCCTTGGTAACTGGTGACATAAATGATGCTACCTACCAATAGGGGATCGGCATCAATATCAACCATGCGCTCTAATTCAGAGCGTCCACGCGGTTCAGATATCAAATATTCCCCTAATAGTTGGCCCGTCTGCAATTTTAAAATCGCTAATTTGCCATTGTCAAATCCCGCAATAATCGCATCATGTGTCACTATTGGTGAGCTCGTACCACGTAACGTGAGTAGCGGAACGCGCGTTTGGTCATACACCCATAAGCGTTCGCCAGTTTTGCTATCAAGCGCAAATAGTTTTCCGTCAATCGTACGCACCACCACAATACCTTGGCTGATACGCGGTGTTGCTAACACTTTGAAATTAAACGCTCGCAAATGGCCTTCTGGGGAGGCGGTGAACAGTTGATCATTGTAAAAGGCCGGCGCGATTTTGAGATAGCTTTTATCGGTACCGCCACCAGCATGCGCTGTCCATAATGTCTTTAAAGTCAGGGTGGGCATAAACTCAACTAATGGCGCGGGTGGATCAGTGTTATCTTTGTCGCCGAATATGCCGCAGCCGCTTAGCAGTATCAGGATGTAAAGTAATAAGAGGCGCATTAGCATGAGTTTTATTCTTGACTAGAAAGTGGAATTAACGTCTCTTCACCCGTTGTTGACGGGGTTGCTACCGGTGTTGATATAGACGGAATTGCCGTGATCGCTGGGCTTGATTCTGAGGCCGACTTGGGCATTGTTGTTGATTCCTGCGGGATCGTTAGAATCAACGTCTCTTCACCCGTTGTTGACGGGGTTGGTACCGGTGTTGATATAGACGGAATTGCCGTGATCGCTGGGTTTGATTCTGCGTCCGACTTGGGCATTGTTGTTGGTTCCAGCGGGATCGTTAAAGCCGTCTCTTCCGCGGTGCTTGGGTTGCCGGTGGCAGAGAGAGGCGCACTCGTTTCAATACGTGCCGCTTTTTCAACGCCCAAGTCGTCCAATTTCATCTGCACCCATTGAGAATGTTGGCCCGATAAATCTTCACTCTCCAAAGCCTCTGTGTAGGCCGTGCGGGCCGTGTTGAGTTGGCCTTCTGCAACCGCAATATCGCCTCGCAGTTCGGCATAAGCGCCTTTGAATTGACCTACCTCAATTCCTTTAATGAGGCTTTTTGCCTTCGGCAGTTTTTGTTGTGATAGATACAGCCGGGCTTTACGCATGCGAGCAATATGCGTCAATTCGGCCAAACGGCTATTTTGATCTATCACCCACTGCAAGTGAGCATGGCTAGATTCAAGCTCTCCCTCTTCTAAATCTTGACGCGCAAGAGAAAGCGCTGCAAGTATCGCATAAGGACTGCCGCTGTGCTCGGATAAGAGTTTACCGGCGATTTTACGGGCTTGCTTAATCTGTTCTGGTTTTTTTTCTGGATCTTCCAACGCGTTCAGCACTTGTTGGTAAGAGCCAGAAGCCGATTGTGCTTGTTGCTCAGTGTGGCTTTGCCACTGCTGCCAACCAAAGATGAGTCCCAGCCCTATCGCCACGCCGAGGGCTACTCTGATACCATTTTCTTTCCACCATTTTTTGAGTTCTTCGATTTGTTGTTCTTCAGTGTCGTAAGCTGCCACAAATTTTCCTTTTTTTAAGTTAACGAAAGCATCTACTAGGATTCGTTATAATAACGGATTTTAATAATAAACCATCTACAAGGATTCGTTATAATAAAGCATCTACAAGGATTCGTTATAATAATAAAGCATCTACAAGGATTCGTTATAATATTCGTTATAATAACGGATTTTAATAATAAAGCATCTACAAGGATTCGTTATAATAACGGATTTTAAAAAAAAGCATCTACAAGGATTCGTTATAATAACGGATTAATAGGGTGAAAAATAATGGCTAAAATGGCTGAAATTCTCTAGTAATCTGTGATATTAAAGACGCATCAAACCCAAAGGGGCTTTCTGGCTAAAGTTTCACGGAGAAATTCTACCTTTTTCATTTTTAATTCTATTGTTTATTAGCTTGAGTTGCGCCGATTTTCAAAAAAACGCGTCAAACATTCTCCACATTCCTCAGCCAATACGCCGCTGACACATTCAATGTGATGGTTATGGCGTGTGTCTCTCAAAATATCAAAACGACTTCCTGCCGCGCCGGCTTTATTATCATAAGATCCAAATACGACGCGCTTGACTCGTGCCTGAATAATCGCCCCAGCGCACATCACACAGGGTTCTAGTGTAACATATAAAGTGGTATCGACTAAACGGTAATTGTTTAAGTATTGTGCGGCCTTGCGTAGGGCCACAATTTCCGCATGGGCAGTAGGGTCTTTTTGGGTAATGGGCTGATTCCAGCCTTCGGCAATACAGTTATCCGCTTGTATTATAACGGCACCGACGGGTATTTCGCCTTGGGCGGCCGCTAATTCGGCCAGGCGCAAGGCGTGGCGCATCCATTTATTGTCAGGGTTCGATAAATTTAAAAGCATTTTTTGATTTGTAACTCAAATATTTTTATAGTTGACGTGTTGCGCTTTTTGCCAAACTAAAGTTTGGATGTCTATGCGAATTAAAGGTTAAAATGAAACGAAATGACATCTTTGTTCATTATACATTTTTCATTTTTCATTTTTCATTCTTAATTCGCATTGTCTGTTCTTGCCTTTCCTAATGACTTACTTCAATCTCGACGCGCCTATTTTTGGCCCACGCGGCTTCGTTATGGCCTTTCACCCGTAAGCATAAGTTTTTAGGGTATTTTCTGATAGGCCACGTTGCAGTAATGCACTTTTCACCGTTTGGGCGCGATCTTGTGAGAGTTGCCAATTCAGGCGATCACTTTCGGCCTTGCCTTTAAAGGGTTGAGCGTCGGAGTGGCCGCGAATGAGGATGTTTTTGGCGTTCATCTGGCTTAACGTTATGGCAATTTGTTCGAGTTGTTTACTGGATACCAGACTTAATTCGTGTTTGCCGACTTGAAAGTGAATTTGTTGGAAGATGGCAATGGGTTGTGAGATGGCTCGGATTGTCTCAATATTGGGCGCGATGCTTCTATCAGGGTTTCGACATTGCACCGCCTTATGGCGAAGGCCTTGGAGTCGTTTTTTGTCATAGAGCAAGGTGAGGCTGTTGTGATTGAGTACCACGTCGCCGTCGGCGGTGCGATAGCGGTTGTCGCGCAGTAATTGGGTAACGCGCTGACGGGCCCGATGATGGGTGGTGCAAGCATGTAGGTAGGCTTCCAGGCTTAGGGGCCATTGGCTGTTTTTATAGTAGATATCTCCTATGCCGGCCCAGGTTGGCGAAGAGTTTGGGTGTTTTTTTAGGACTTGTTGGTAGTGATAAAGTGCGTCGTTGTCTCTATTCTGTTGGGCGAGGAGAACGGCGAGATTGTGGTGTGCTTCGGGATGATCCGGGCAAAGTGTTAGGGCTTGTTGAAGCCATTGTTTTTGAAGGGGCCGTTGGCGAGTATTGTCTAGGTAATGGGCCTCAATGACGTAATCACTGGCCTCCTCGCAGGGCGTGATTGCCCAGAGCATCTCTGGAGTAGTCAACGTTACAAGCAGTTGGCCGATGAGTAGGGTTTTTAGGTGTGACATGATATCCTTTTTAATTGTGAATTGTGAATTGTGAATTATGAATTGTGAATCTTTTATATTCTGAAAATTCTAAAATTCTGAAAATTCTGAAAATTCTGATTAAAATTCTGATTAAAATTCTGATTCAGACAAGTGAGGCATAACTCTGCGAGACTCTGTGGACTCAGTGTTGAAAAATTAGATAATGGCCCTATTTTTCAATCCTTTTTTATATACAATCCTTGTAATTACTACTAGCCCCTACGGACGCTAAAGTTTGTAGTAGGCGCTTTAGCGCCTGTAACAAAATAACTTCAATTTTATTAAAATTTGCTCTACAAAAATAACTAGGTTATTTTGTGACAGGCTTTAGGCGCTGCCTACTACAAACACTTAGGCGCGCTCAGCGCTCGTCCAAACTAAAGTTTGGACTCCGTTGCCAAACTAAAGTTTGGACTCTGGTTTAGAGTCCTGCCAAACTAAAGTTTGGAGTCCGGCCATTAGTTAGTTTGGACGACTGATACAAACCAGCCTCATATTTTGAGGGCCATCTTGTCATTTGAGTTGTTTCAAATTAGATGAGGGCCCTATTTTTGGACCACAATTCCTTTAAAAAAAATAATTTGGTAAGCTAATTAGATACAAACCAGCCTCATATTTTGAGGGCCATCTTGTCATGGCCATCTTGTCATTTGAGTTGTTTCAAATTAGATGATGGCCCTATTTTTGGACCACAATTCCTTTAAAAAAGAGGCCATCTTGTCATTTGAGTTGTTTCAAATTAGATGATGGCCCTATTTTTGGACCACAATTCCTTTAAAAAAGAGTTTTTTTGTAAAGGCGATAAATCGCCTACTACAAACATCTTAATTGGCTTGGTTTGCTTGAGCAATCGCACGTTGGGCATCACCGAGTTGCAAAGCCAGTTTAACGATATCAGGGCGGTGGTAGATGGCTTTGTATTTGGATTGTTCCATGCCGGTGACTTGGTTGTCTTTGGTACGAACATTAATATATTGTTCACCGTTTGGCGAAGCGGCATAGTAACCTTGGGGCATAATGGCAACGCCTTCGCCATCCTTAAAACCTATCATTCGGAGAATTTCTTCACCGGTTTGAAGGTTCCATAAGCGTGTGGTGGTATCCCAACTGCCCGACAACGCGGTTTTGCCATCGGGGGAAAACGCGACGGAAGTAACACCAGAGGAATGGCCGTCTAAGGACTTGATGACGCGCCCAGTCGATAAATCCCACCATTTGACGGTGTTATCCTTTGAACCCGACAACGCGGTTTTGCCATCGGGGGAAAACGCGACGGCTATAACATCCCCCAAAGATGGCCGCGTAAGGACTTGATGACGCGCCCAGTCGATAAATCCCACCATTTGAAGTTGTTATATCTATCCATCCCACTATCACATCCCGACAACGCGGTTTTGCCATCGGGGGAAAACGCGACGGAATAAACCGAAGAGGGATGGCCCTCTAAGGACTTGATGACGCGCCCGCTTGGTAATAAATCTGACCATTTCCACCCTTTTGATAAATCCCACCATTTGACGGTTTTATCATCACTGCCCGACAACGCGGTTTTGCCATCGGGGGAAAACGCGACGGAACGAACATGATCGGAATGGTCGTCTAAGGACTTGATGACGCGCCCAGTCGATAAATCCCACCATTTGACGGTGTTATCCTCACTGCCCGACAACGCGGTTTTGCCTTCGGGGGAAAACGCGACGGAACTAACATAATAGGAATGGCCGTCTAAGGACTTGAGGACGCGCCCAGTCGATAAATCCCACCATTTGACGGTACCATCATGAGAACCCGACAACGCGGTTTTGCCATCGGGGGAAAACGCGACGGATCGCGCAGAATTAGAATTTAAAATCTGTGCCTGGACAAACACCTCGTCCACTTCTGCCGGCGGCACTGGGGGTGGGCTTGGCAAGTTGACGGGCTGCAACCCCGATTCTTTGGTATCGTCAACAGCGATGGGCGTTTTTTCCGGGGCCGCTAAAGTAGGTGGCGTTAATAACCACGTCCCAACCGCCCCAACAACCAACGCGATAACGGTAACGGTTAAAGCTTTCTTAAACATCGTTTTCTCCTTTTAACAAGATAACTTTTCTTAAAATCCGTTTCGGCGCGCGTATCCTAAGTACTAGATGTTGTGATTAAAGTCATTTGACTGATTGATGCGAGAGTCAATAGATTAGTTATTAGTATATCAAATTAATCACAGATTGTTATTGACTTCACCAACAACCGTTAATGCGAATATCGATATAAAAATGAAAACTTTGCTAATAACTTAACACAAGCGAAACTGAGAAATCCTATTTTTTTTTAAATCGGATTTATAGTGCAGTAAAGCGGAAATAGAAATACCACCTCAGCCATCTAAGAGCTCAAGTACGTATCAGGGCACTGGTTAGTAGGCTTTAGCCTACTTTAGCTTTTAGACAACGGCTTTAGCCGTTGGCTGATTGATGTGAGAGTCAA
>NBMI01000362.1 GCA_002085445.1 Candidatus Parabeggiatoa sp. nov. 2 | reverse complement strand
CGCCGGACAATGGATGCCCTATCTGCAATTTAGCCTAGCCGATTTTCATTCTGGGGTTCGTGACATGTCGAAAAAGATGAAAAAACGTATGCGGAAAATGGTTAGGGCTAAGGGAGAAAAAAGCCTCGATGACATCGTTCACTTTTATGGTAGCCAAACCCGATCCGGTGTCAAAGACAGTACAGATGACGACGATGATTAGGTGTCCAAACTTTAGTTTGGCAGGAGTCCAAACTTTAGTTTGGCAGGTGTCCAAACTTTAGTTTGGCAGGCGTCCAAACTTTTTTTTAAGGGGAAAATATAAAATGTCCAATCTAACCCGTAGACATTTCATCAAAATCGCGGCAGGCGCTGCCGCTGCGTACAGTCTGGTTGGTTGTAATGATGAATCTGAAAAAGTCGAGCCAGGTAAAGAGCCGAACGAAGTGACCGGGAAAACGCCAAGCGTGACTGGGCCTAAAAAGAAAGTCGTGGTGGTTGGAGGAGGCCCAGGTGGGGCAACGGCCGCCAAATATAGCGCCGCTGACAAAATACCCCATGCTTGGCAAGCTGGCCCACAAACGGTTTTGCTTCGCAAACAATTAGAGGCCATGAAAGACGGTGGCACCGTTATCATTGCCCCACCGCCTAATCCCTTTCGTTGTCCTCCCGGCCCTTATGAACGTGCCAGCTTGATTGCCCACTACCTGAAACAACACAAGCCTAAATCTAAGATATTGATTTTAGATGCCAAGGAGAAATTCTCCAAACAAGGGCTGTTCGTGCAAGGCTGGAAAGACCTCTACGGCTATGGCACAGACAACAGCATGATTGAATGGTTCCCCCCTTCAAAGGAAGGCAACATTGTGCGAGTTGATGCCAAAGAAATGGGCGTGTACGCCGGCGAATTTGAAGACGAACACAAAGCAGACGTTATCAACGTCATTCCACCGCAAAAAGCTGGCAAGATTGCCTTCGATAGCGGCCTAGTAGATAAAACAGGCTGGTGTCCGGTCGATAAAAAGTCTTTTGAATCGACACTGCAAGAACACATTCATGTGATTGGCGATGCTTGCACTGCCACAAAAATGCCAAAATCTGGCTATGCCGCCAACTCTCAAGCCAAAATCTGCGCTATTGCAGTAGTCGCCTCCTTGCAAGGCAAAGAAATGGGAACGCCTTCCTACCTCAACACTTGCTACAGCATTATCGGTGACGATTATGGCGTTTCTGTCGCTGCTGTCTATCGCTTACAAGGTGACGTGATTACCCCGGTGAAAGGCGCCGGTGGACTCACGCCGATGGATGCCTCGGCCGAAGACAGAAAACGTGAAGTCCTTTACGCCTATAGCTGGTTTAAAAATATTACCCACGATATCTTCGGCTAACATTTCCCTCTCCGCGGGAGTCCAAACTTTAGTTTGTGCGATACGTGATACGCGGGCTTTTGTTATTTACCTATTTTTTGCAGGTTTTTGGACTATCGATTTTGAGGGCCATAAAAGATTTTGGAGGTTTTCAAATTAAGTTATGGCCCTCTGTCGCGCTTCATTATTGATACTTTTTGTAGGTGTTTTGTTGCTTAACTTAATGGCATTGACCCCTACCCTCTCCCTCAAGGGAGAGGGAGCCACCCTTCAAAGCGCTTTCCCTTCGCCAAAATATTTGCACATCAGGTATTTTAATTAAAACTAATTCAAACATGACTCACTTAGAAACCTTAACCCTGTCATTCTCTCCCAACCGACAAGCCAGTGGAATACGTGTGTCGCAAGACACACCCGCTTCTCAAATCGCTACCACGCTGAGTCAAGCAAAAGCCGTGAAAAAAAGAGGGTGGCAACGTCTTATACCCTCTTTTTTAAATAAATCACCACAAGCTCAGAACGACTCTGAGGAACTCACCTCTCCCCGTGCGGTAATCATACTCAACGGTGGCACCGCCAAACTTGAGCCTGACTTGGAACAAAAAATAGCCACGATTCTACAAGATGGACTAGCGCAAGTAGCGGCCGAGGAAAAAATTACTCTGATAACGGGCGGAACAGAGGCCGGTATTTTTGCATGGTTAGGACAAGGCTTAGGCAAAATGGGACGGCGTGCGCCTTGTATTGGCGTTTGTGTCGATACGCAAGTTGCATGGCAACCACCCTTACAGAATCTTAGTCAAGAAGACAAACGCAGTCCGTTAGAACCTCACCACTCACATTTTGTCCTCGTTGCCGGCACCCGCTGGGGCAATGAATCAGACACCATGTACCAGCTTGCCAAACACTTGTCACAAAACTGTCCCACTCTCAATATATTTGCCGGTGGCGGCCAAATCTGCCAAAAAGAAATGCAAAAGGCCATTGCTCAAGGCCGAAAAATGATTCTTCTGGAAGGCAGTGGACGGACAACGGACGGCGTTTTGGCCGCCCTTCGCGGAGAGAAAGTTGAAGACGAGCGTTTACAAACCATTGCTCAACAAGGAGACATTGTGCCTTTTGACATGGCAAAAGGGGCCGCAGCCTTGAGAACTTTAATTCGGCAATTGCTCTTTAAATAAGCGCCCGGTTTTTTGGACAACACCAATTTCCGCTTTTGGGTGAGGGCAACCATAAAGGATTGCCCCTACATTACATAACGGTTTGTAGGGGCAATCCCACGTGCAAAGCCCTTAACTTAATGGCATTGAGGTGGAACCTGGGGAAAGCAATATCAAAAAGGCCTCAACCCCGTAGGGGTTGAATGTGAAGAGCAACTGGTGAAACTTTCGTTCCTGGGGAAAAAACGAACACACCAAAACAACCCCGAAGGGGGAATAGCCCCAGGTTACACTAAAGGAAAAAACGAACACACCAAAACAACCCCTTCGGGGTAAAGATTTGCATTCCCCCATTTTTTCAAACTAATCTTTACCCACAAGTCGGTATGTTATTGAAAATAAGTCAGTGAGTGGTTAATGAATGACTCACTTTTTAGTTAAGTGATTGTTTTAATAGAATAATTAATGATTAATGATTAATGATTAATGATTAATTTTGGACACTTGTGGGTAAAGGTAAGATTTTTTCAACGGGGGTTTAGGGGAGATTTAGCGATTTCGTCTCCCATCAATTGACTTATCAACTCAAGTGGATTATCTTGCACCAACTCGCCAGCATGAAAGAACGCAACCAATTTAAGAGGGCCGTCATTTAATGCTTTTGAAACGATATTGTCTGGACTTACCGTAAAACGGCCCAATGTCTTTTTCGTCGGCCACTCAATGCCCGTATAAACGGTATAAACGAGCTCAGAACAAACCAGTTTATCAGTGGTTTCTACATCAAAGTTAAAATCATACTCCTTGCCCATTTGACGTAACGTCAAAATAATGCGCTCTGCAATCGCCTTTCCATCAAGCTTAGGGTTACGCAAAATCACGATATCATCAATATTCAGAAAATGTGACATGGAATTCATCACAATGCCAGGGCGAAGCGCCTCGACAACGCTATGCGCTTTTTGAATTTGCTCGTGGTATTTCTCCACCACCGGATGATTCCAAATACCCAAACGCTTCAATTCAACTTCCGTGCCAATCCAAATCGCAGCATGTCCAAAATAGCCGGGGATAAATTTATCCGTTAAACGAAAAGGCGTTTTTTCTGCCAGAATGTCACCCGCCTTAATTCGATGGGCAATAATATCTAACACATCGGGGCGATTGTAGAGTTTTCCGGTACGGGTTTCTACCAATCCAATCGTATCGCCAAACAACTGGCTAAACAAGTTCATCCCATCGTTACCGAGGTGATAAAGGATGTCGCTGGTAACGGCCCCAAAAAAATCTAACTTTCGGCCAATGATATAGAGTGGCGAGTAGCTTTTCGTCATATTGTAAGAAGCGCTTTGCTCTATCAGCAATTTCAGATAGCCAAAATGGGAATCTTCCTGGAAAGAACTTGACACCTTCGCCACTTCGGCCTCATAGAACTTAATGGCTGTTCTGACACGCTCTCGATTACTAAAGGAATTATAAGAATCCGTGACTTTAGCGAGTTCATTATGCCCGATATCGTACCCAGAATCGCGTTCATTGAGAAAACGACGCAACTTATCGTCTTCCTCAAAGACTGAAATCGCCAACAGATAGTTATCATAAAGCTGCAAGGCAGCCGACAGTGACAGCATAATGCCTTTCAGGCGGTTCTCTGGCGAAATCGGTTCAATACCGAGTGCTTCAAAAGTCTCCGCCGACGTATTCAGCCAACATTCGTGTGATTCTGCGGCACCATAGAGTTTCTTGCGCAGTTTCAGGTAAGTCAGCAATCCCCGATTCAGCGTGTCCAAATCATATCCAGATAACGGTTTATCCCGACGGATGTTATCCTTCAATCGTTTGGCCAGTTTGATCATCTCGGCGCGAGCCGTCAAAGATTCCTCAACCAACGATTGATAATCGGCAATCTCCTTGTAAAACGCCCGCGTCATGGTTTTGGCGGTTGTGCCGTAAGTTTTGAGGGCGTGTTGCCAACAAGGATCATTTCTGATTGTCTGTTTGTTGTCAACGACTGGTTGTGCTGGACACCCTAGTAATATAAAGGGAATCATGAAGATGACAAAATAAGTTCGACAGTTTGTGCCCATTAAAAAAACTCCTAGAGGGTTTTGGTTTCCGTACAAAGCTTTAGCTTTGTACCTGGTTTTTCCGTACAAAGCTTTAGCTTTGTGCAAAAATAACATAACTCTTGGTTGTAAATCAAGTAGAGTCCAAAGCTGAAGCTTTGGACTCCATTCTCAGGAGTCCAAACGATGCCGTCGCTTTTAGTTTGGCAGTCGTCCAAACTTTAGTTTACCGGAGTCCAAACTTTAGTTTGGCAGTCGTCCAATCGTTGGCAAAAGTTTTTCCGCAACGGAAAAACTGGAGCAAAGATTTTAGTTTGGCAGGACTCCAATCTACGCAAAAGTTTATGCTCCAAAAAAACTTTTGCGTAGATGGCCAGTTTTAACTTGGCATTGCCAAACTACTGTGGTATTGCCAAAGTAAAAACGACGTTTGGACTCCTACCAAATATATACCCTTTTGTTTACCAAATATTTTTCGCCTGACACGAGACACCACCACGACGACGACAACCATTGGGACTAACACTAAACCCCATTTAAAACAAGAAATTTGTTCACAAAGCGGCGCGAAATTTTCAAAAAAATAACCAATGGCCGCTAAGCCCCCAATAATCGTGGCCCATTTAAGTCTCGTTGCCATGATTGAGTCCTTATGAAAATAAAGCGTTTTACGGTGAAAATAGCAGCAACGTCTTGAAAAAAAAGCAAATCTAAACACACCCCTAAATCCCCTGACGTAAGGGGACTTGAAAATTTCTTGGCGAAGGGGGTAGAAAAATTATTTCAGATGATATTATGACAGAAATATTTGTGGATACGCTGGCGCTTGAAGAACCCTACCGGACTGATGACATTAAAAAATCCGATGTCTTAAAGACATCGGATTTTTAGCATTAACTAGGGTTTGTGTTTAATAAGTCAATTGTGTGATAATAAAAAAGTTCCCTTAAAGGGAAAGTCTTTTGAAATCAATTTGGAGGTTTTGATATGGCAACAGCCGACGTTAAAAACGAGCAAGGTGAAACACCAAACGCCACCGACAATCCAGCACCCAGCACTCCGGAACAGCCCACTGATGAAAAGGTTGTGAGACTCAAGCAAGCTCAGAAGACCGTCAGAAACTATGCGATGGGTTCAATGGCAGTAGGTTTAATACCTGTGCCACTGGTGGATATCGCCGCTCTGACGGGTGTCCAGCTCAAAATGCTACATAAGCTCGCCGGCGTGTATGAAATCGAGTTTTCCAAAGAACTGGTGAAGTCGCTGATAGGCGCCTTGTTGGGTGGGGTAATACCTGTGACAGTCGCTTCGCCCCTTGCCAGTCTGATAAAAATCGTACCGGGGGTTGGACAAGCGTCAGGCACGATCAGTATGGTTGTGATGGGCGGTGCTGGCTTGAAGAGGGAAAAAAAGTCGTGACTCGAAAGAAAAAAGACGAGAGCGCAAATCCCAGCACTAATCCCAGCACGAATCCAGCCTAACTGATTGATTTTTCGTTCAATATTTATCAGGAGTCATCGATAAATCTTGGACGTATTCGATAAATCTTGGACGAATTTTTTCTGAAATACTATTAAAGTGCGTCACGATTTTTTTTAAATCCGATGTCTCAAAGACATCGGATTTTTTTTAAATTCTAGCCGTTTGCAGTATAGTTTGGACGATACCGATGTCCACTTTTAAAAAATCCGATGTCTCAAAGACATCGGATTTTTAGCGGATTTTAAAATCAACAGAATCAATTCGCCAACCTGGCCCTCAAACCGCTTTGGAAAGACGGCTTAGTATTTTTCATTTTTCATTTATTTTATGGTAAGCCATTAACAAAAGCTTACCAAATCAAGCAAGAAAACGGGATCCTCAAAATAAACCTTACCTTTAAAGCGGCAAGGCAACTCTTTCGTTGAAAGAATAAATATGGCAACAGCCGACGTTAAAAACGAGCAAGGTGAAACACCAAACGCCGCCGACAATCCAGCACCCAGCACTCCGGAACAGCCCACTGATGAAAAGGTTGTGAGATTCAACCAAGCGATGAGTACCGTCAGAAACTATGCGATGGGTTCAATGGCAGTAGGTTTAATACCTTTGCCACTGGTGGATATCGCCGCTCTGACGAGTGTCCAGCTCAAAATGCTACATAAGCTCGCCGGATTGTATGAAATAGAGTTTTCCAAAGAACTGGTGAAGTCGCTGGTAGGTGCCTTGTTGGGTGGGGTGATACCCGTGACAGCCGCAACGTCCCTTGCCAGTATGATAAAAATCGTACCAGTGGTTGGACAAGCCTCAGGCGCGATCAGTATGGTTGCGATGGGCAGTGCTGGCACATACGCGGTAGGATCGGTGTTTATCGAACACTTTGAATCCGGTGGCACATTCCTCACTTTTGAACCTGAAAAAGTGAAGGAAAAGTTTAAAACACTCTTTGAAGAGGGAAAACAAGCCGTGACTCGAAAGAAAAAAGACGAGAGCGCAAATCCCGGCACTAATCCCAGCACGAGTCCAGCCTAACTGATTGATTTTTCGTTTCGTTCAAGATTTATCAGGAGTCATCGATAACTCTTGGACGTATTCGATAAATCTTGGACGAATCTTTTTTGAAATACGATTAACGTGAATTCGACTTTAATTTTAAATAAGTTATAGAAATAAAATATTAATCAATTAGTTGAGTACAATTACTTGATTAAAAATACATTTGTTTATATTAAAGCCTTAACATTAATAGGTTAAAACCGAATATTTGTGGGCCATCAACTGGAAGAAGTAAGTACAGCTTATGGGTTTTGTTTTTAACTGATTGAGAATTAAGTCATTATAACTAAATAATTGATATAACGACTAATTTGATAACTCATTGATATTTAAAGCCGAACTCACGTTATTAAAGTGCGTCACAATCAGGGTATTGTTCAAGCTAAAGCCTGAGATATACTGAGCATCGCTATAAACGGAGCTGTCTATTTAACTGACAAAAGCGCAAATTATGACGGTGTCAAATATAGCTCAACTCGACGAGTTACAACCCTTTATCGTTTAATCGATATGACTTTCGTAAATTGATAAGATTTATGATAGGGCCTATAACTAAGACATTCAATAAAAACAATGAGTTACAGTGCAGATCACTGTCCTGTAATAAGGGATTGAATTAGCAAGCTAGCAGATTTTCAACTTAAACTAAAATATACTCAGCAAAGGAACAAATTTAACTTTTTGATAAACCTTCATTACTCAATAACTATTTGAATTAAAACGCCGTTTTTTCTCTGTGTTCCTCTGTGTAAACTCTGTGCCCTCTGTGTGTATATTAAACTTAAAATGTTGCCGGCCCCAAAATACCCGACGCAAGCCGCTAAATTGTCCAAAGCGCGTCTCAAAAAAATCCGTTTATTCCCAAAATCCGTTGTACTTTCATTAGATAGAATAGTTTATCGCGGTGTACCATATATATAATTAACTTTACAATGAAAGGACTACTAATGCAAAAGAATGGAAAAAACACCAGCGAACCACAACAAACTCAAGCAGCGCAGACAAGTGAAGCTCGTCTCAGTGCCATTCTAAATAATATGGTTGATGGTGTTATCACGATTGACCAAAATGGCATTATCGAATCCGTCAACCCGAGGGTGGAAACTATTTTTGGCTACTCGTCAGAAGAATTGGTTGGCAAAAATGTCAACGTCCTGATGCCTGAGCCTTATCATAGTGAACATGATAGCTATCTCCAAAATTACCTAAAAACCGGTAACGCTAAAATTATTGGCATTGGCCGACAAGTCATGGGGCGGCGTAAGGATGGAACCGAATTTCCTATTGATTTAGCCGTTTCTGAGGTAAAACTTGGCAATCAGCGAATGTTCACCGGCTTGGTGCGTGACATTTCCGAGCGGGTAGCGGTAGAAAGGCAACTCCAAAATACGCTCGCCTTGCAACAAGCGATTTTGGACAGCGCCAATTACGCTATTATCTCTACCTCCCCTGACGGAATTATCCAAACTTTCAATGCCGCTGCTGAGCGTATGTTGGGCTATACCGAAGAGGAAGTCGTCGGCAAAGTCACGCCCAGTATTTTCCATGTTCCTGAAGAAGTTGCTCAACGTACCACTTTTCTCAGCGAAGAATTGGGTGAGTCCGTTGAAAAAGGTTTTGAAACGCTTGTAGCCAAGGCGCGTCGCGGATGGGTTGATGAAAATGAATGGACTTATATCAGCAAAGATGGGCGACGTTTTCCAGTGTTGTTATCAGTCACCTCATTGCGTAATGAACCGGGCGAAATAACGGGGTATCTAGGTATCGGTCTGAGCGCAAAAAGATTGATAAAATAAAAAGTGAGTTTATCTCCACCGTCAGTCATGAATTACGTACTCCTTTGACTTCTATACGAGGTTCCCTTGGACTGATTATCGGTGGTGCGATGGGTGAAATTCCTGCCAAAGCGAAGCAGTTGCTAGACATTGCCAATAAAAATAATGAACGTTTGGTACATCTTATCAATGAGATTCTTGATATTGAAAAGATCGAAGCTGATAAGATGGTGCTTGATATCAAGCCATTAAATATGACCAATCTGATTGAACACGCCATTGAAAAAACTAAGGGTTTTGCAGAACAATTTCAAGTCAATTTAGTCTTTCACAACGAAGCGCCGCGAGTCATGGTAGAGGCCGATCATGATCGCTTTATTCAAGTATTGACTAATCTGATCTCCAATGCTTGTAAATTTTCTCCCCAAGGTGAGCGTGTAGAGATCACTTCGGAATACATTGATGGGTGGGTTCGAGTATCAGTTGCCGATCATGGCGAAGGTATTCCTGATGAATTCCATGAACGCATTTTTCAGAAATTTGCCCAAGCCGACTCTTCCGACACTCGCCAAAAGGGTGGCACTGGGCTT
>NBMI01000361.1 GCA_002085445.1 Candidatus Parabeggiatoa sp. nov. 2 | reverse complement strand
TTCCATAAATTGATTTTACCTACTGTTTGAAAGGCAATAACTATAACACATTTTCCTTAACTTAATGGCATTGAGGTGAAACCTGGGGTAAAAACCAACCAACGATTCAACCCCTACGGGGTTGTGGCCCCCTTTCCCATTTCCCCAGGTTGCACCTGGGGCTATTCATATTCAACCCCTACGGGGTTGTGGGCCCCTTTCCCATTTCCCCAAGTTGCACCTGGGGCTATTCATATTCAACCCCTACGGGGTTGTGGGCCCCTTTCCCATTTCCCCAGGTTTCACCTGGGGCTATTCATATTCAACCCCTACGGGGTTGTGGCTCCCTTTCCCATTTCCTTGCAATCGAGACGCCCCAGGTGAAGCTAACTACAGGAAAGCCCCAACGGGGCGACATTAATACAGCCTGGGGCAACGCCCCAGGAAATTTTTCGTGTCAGATTCGCTAAACTTTTTTCCAAACAGAAAAATATTCCATATGATTGCTTTCGCCGACAGTGACAAACACACAAGTTGCGTTTAACTGCAATAGTTCAAGCGTCTTCAACATAAAGTCACTAAACGTCTGTGAATCCCAAACATGAGCATGTTCGCGTCGGTTTCTGACATTGTTGACACGAACTTGTATTTCTTCAGCACTGAGATTGAAGACTTCAGGATGGACACCGCGCAAGAAGTCGAGATAGTGTTCATCCGTCACGACAGTTACCTGATTGTCATATTCCTCTTTCAGGTGTGCAAATGAAGTTAAGGCACGATTTCTGTCAAAGATGAAATGTTTATCGGGTGCCGAAATAACTACATAACCCTCTCGTTTTGTTACCCTAAATAATTCTTCGACGACTTTGATGGGATTAGCGACATGTTCAATAACATGATTGAGTATCACAAAGTCAAAACGCTCGGCCTCAAATAGGGACAATCCTTCTTTATCCAAATCGCAAATATAATTCACATCGACAAGCGCGTTGATATCGAGTTCTGGAAAATATTGGATAACGTCTTCCTTAGAATGAGCGTCGCAATATTCGATGGTGCAATGGGCTGGAATAGTGGCCGGTTGATGAAAAGCACCAATTTCTAAACCCTGCCCGGTGAGCAGATTATAACCATCCTGCCGATGAATAAGATGTGCAGACATATCAGTTACTCTAAAAGTCCAGTGGGGTTGGAGTCCAAACCTTTAGGTTTGGACTTATTAACGTTAGTTCGAGTTTAAATATCAATGGCTTATAAAATGAGTCGTTATATCAATTAGTTAGTTATAATGACTTGACTCTCAATCAGTTAAAAACAAAACCCATTAGTTGTACTGATTCGTTCGGTGATATGGCCCACAAATATTGGGTTATTAACGTATTAAAAATAGGGTTTATATTTTATACAACTGATGCAAAGCAAGCTGTTGGCTATAAACTACGTGGGCTATATCAATCAGTACAGTAAATATCCCGTCTGGGCCCAACTTTAACCACTAAAACCTGCAACACATCATCATGTATTTCATAAATCACGCGATAATCTCCGACACGAATACGGTAAGGATTTTCAAAGCGCTTGAGCTTTCTATGACCCTGCGGACGTGGTTCTTGAGCCAAAGCTTCTATTTGGGTTTGCAACCGAAGCGCAATAGCCTTATGAAGCTTGGCAAGTTGACGTTTAGCTGAGGTTTTAAATTCAATAGAATAAGTCATTGCTTATAACCCCAATTCTTGTTTAACTTGTTCCCAAGAAATTGACCCTTCTTCTTTCAGCGCATCGTCAGCATCCGTATTGTCAATGCAGTCTTCCAGTTCTTCAATCACGTCAACATCCTCTATCGGCGCAACCGCTAAAAAAACTTTATCTTGGTATGTCAAACGCGCCCTTTCGGGTGCCTTGATGTCAAGAAATTCTCCCAAAGTCTCATTCAGATGGATAAGTTCCAACTGACTCTTGTTATGGCCATTAATACACCGGTTAAGTTGTTCTACCACGTCAACATCTTCTATTGGCACAACGGCCAAAAATATCTTGTTTCGGTATGTCAAAGTCATACGTTCCTTTTCAGTCGCCACCTGAGCCAAGAGTTCGGTTAATGTTGGTTTTGTTTCTCGTTCTTCATTTTGAAGTGCATCTGATTGTGGAGAATCCGCGTTTTCTTTAAAAATAACAATGACTTCCGCACTTAATCCGGCTCGGAGTTCTGGGGAACGAACTGTGATAAAACCGTTTTGCTGAACAGTCATTTTTTGTTTAATGGCTCCTAACATGTCGTATGTCCTCGTCGGTTGATTGACTCCAAAGTGCCTGTCTATTCTTTTTAAATTCCTCAATGCGAATATCGGCACAGATACCTTATGGTTCTTCTTAGCACCTATCAGGAAAGTAAAAGTCATTATTTTTAAACACTTCAGCTCACTTCAATACCACTTCAGTCACACTTCAGTATCGAACCTTTGATAATCTCTGTGAAACGTAGTAAAGCTCCGTGTCTCAGTGTTGAAGATTTAAAAACTGATAGGTGGTAGTTCCGCATCGCGCACGGCTACACGGCTATACCATTCTTCCGAAATATATTCGCTAGGAATATTGTAATCATCTGGTTCTAATCCCAACTTCTCAATCGCATCAAACCATTGATGACGAAGGCTTTCTGGGAGAGGCTTACCACACCACGGACAATATTCAATTAATTGTATCGCAGAACCGCCATCCAAATATTGAATACCGTATTCTCTAAATTTAGGAATAAAGATGATTGGAAGTTCGCTTGTTTGAACCTGTTTTTTCATTTCAGTACAACAATACATACTAAAAACGCCTTAACTTAACTTATACTAAACACCTTCATAAACTGAGTTTTTTCATTCGAGCTTCGCTCTAAATATTGAGCCATTTCAACAATATTTCTCCTATTGTCGAAATGACAAAAGCGCAATTTTTGACGGTGCAAAGTCTAAATGGAAAAATTCATTCCTTATGGGACTGTCTGCTTTGTCCATATTGTTATGCACCACTTCGCTTATAGTATTTCAGTCGTGTAAGGGGCCCGTAAGCGGACCGCACTAAATTAAATCTTTCTCAAAACCGATATCGCCTACTTGCCTATTCGTTCAGTTTATGACAACCTATTGATTTTTTTTTATAAATCATAGTTTTATAAAAATAGGATTTCTTTAATATCATACCCGTTGCTTGTTACGCTTGCTTGAGCATCACATATTCCGTTTTTTCTCCCAAAGATTCATTTAACCATTTTTCCAGTTGCGGATGAATGGTTGGAGAACTGGTGAGAAACGTAAGAGCCTTGTTTTCCATTTGTGAAAGCGTGTTAGCATGTCGCCCCGTTGGGTTTTCGTATTATTAAAGCCTGGGGCAACGCCCAAGCAAGCGCTTTGACGCGCTTATTGCTAAGTGATATTTTTTGGTTATTTAGATTACATGATTTAGGGGCCATAAAAGGTTTTGAATGGTTTAAAATTAAGTTATGGCCCCCAATTGCGCCTCATTAGCTATACTGTTTGTAGGAAAGCCGAGTTTTTAGACTTGACTCGGATTTTTCAAGTCACCAAATTATTCTTTCTAACTATACTCTAAAAATGGATTCACAATACGAAGGCGCTCCTCAATGATTTGCCCGTGTTGTAAATCCTCTTCAGTAGAAAATGGTACAGTTATGTTCTAAGGCACTGGCAATCACTAGACTATCGTAATAGGAGTATCTGTATTTTTCTCCCATTTTCCAAGCGAGATTGATCGTTTGCATGGTAATGGGCACGACTGTTACCTTTTTCAGATAGTTGTCCATGATTTTAGCAATGCGCGTATAGTCCAGTTGAAACTTTTTATGCAACACATTTGAGCATTCATTGACAACTTGTATTGAAATGATCGGCCCGGTTAATAGCAACTGGAGAGCAATTTTCTTTTTTGGACTATCAACATCCACCGCATAGATCAAAACATTGGTATCAGCAAAACGGCAATTTCAAACATTGGCTTCATCCCGGTTGAAATGGTATCCACTCAAATCAATTTGGAGGTTCTCAAAAAAACTTTTAACCTCTTCGTTGGTATGGTTTGGCAGAACGCGTATCGATTCCACAGCCAACAAAATGACTTTAACTGGTTTTTGAAACCATTCTTTGTAGTGCTCTGGAATTTTAATAATTCCATTGTCTGATATCGATTCAAATTCGATAGATGGCATCGTGTTCTCCTGAAGTCAAGTAAGATGAAGTGGGTACATTGGTATCACTAACGACTGCCATAGTGGGCCTCATCGCCCAAATCTTTATCACACCAACCACTTAGCCAACGGCTAAAGCCGTTGTCTAACAGCTTAAGTACCCTAAAGGGCACTGAGAGTAGGCGATGAATCGCCTACTACAAACTCCTTCAACTACAATTGAAAGAGGTTTCAATAGGGCCATGAGTTGAAATCCCTTGAGCCATTATGTCATAAGGCCCTAGTCGCCAAATGCTCAAGTTTTTTTAACGTTATCGATCTCCGATTTTTCCAAAAACTTGGAGATCGAAGGCACCCTTTTAGTCATCCGATTTTTCAGAAAATCGGATGTCTTTCATATTAAAAAATATTTTAAAAAATATAAGTCATAATACCTACGCAAAATTTGTTGTTATCGAACAGTAACCGTCAACTCATTCAACCGCATCCACCCCAATCAGCCCAAGTCCTTTGGTACCGACGGAGCTTAAAGTGACGGTATAAGCCCCGGCCGGCAATTCTAATAGTAAGCCAGCATCGGTGGGTTTGCTTAATTGCAAGTGGGTCGGCAGGGCGGCAATGCCATTGGCATTTGGGCCTGTTTGCCAGTTATCATTGCTCGCTACATCCGTTGCGTCTGGATAGGTTTGTACCAGCATTTTTGGATCAACCCCCGCTTCTAAACCAAAACTTTTATATACCCGTCAAATATTTAGTGAATCGGGTCGTCAAGCTGTTAATACTAATTCTTTGATAATCAAATCTATTCGAATTTTTAGGTGACAATCAATAAACGAAAAAATCAGCTGTCATTCAAAAGTGGCAAACCTAATTGGCTTGCTGCTTGATTCAAACGCCGGTCAAAACAGGCAAATATGAAAGACTGTGAATCTCTTTGTTTAAATAAAATATCGGCAGCGGCAAGGTGGACACTATCATAAGCACGTAGGGAAAAAGTTTCTGCTACCTCAGCGGCTCTTTGCAGAAGTGGTTGAGTCAAAGGTATTTGAAAATAGTTCTCCCAATCTTCAGCAAACTCACGCTTAACGATCTCAAATTGCTCATCGGTGAGTACTTGTTCTCGATGCAAACGGGCGAAGGCAGCATGTATCTCTATGTATGTAATGACATGACTAGCCACCGCATATGCTTGTTCAATGGCAGAAACCACCGTGTCGCTATAAGGCTCATCCACATAGAGTTTAACCAATGCCGAGGTATCTAAATAAAGTATGATCTCATTCTCCATCTTATTCTCCTCGATCTTCCAACACACGCTCGGCAACGGTTTTTCCCTGAATGCGGGGACGTAAGCGTCCACCTTGCGGCTTTTTTCGATTTCCGTTCAACCATTTTTGCCACATTTCAGCCATTTCAGGATCCAGGTTTTCTACTTGTTTCTCTAACGAACCATAAGTATGTTGTTGTGCTTCATTGACTTCAACAACGACCAACACTCGCAATTCGTTATTCAGTTGCGCCGGAATGGGATCTAGCCAGCGTAACATACCATTTTTGTAAATCGCTTCGTAACTTTTCAACATAGTGGTTTTATCCCATTAATCTTGATTAAAGCACTGTTCTAATACGAATGAATCATGAAATATACTGCAAACGGCTTAGATTTGGATTTTTAGGTTTCAGGAAATCGTTCGAGATAAACGAAACTAGCGAACCAAATTTCACCAGTTCACAGTATATGAACATTTTCAAAATCACTGTCAATCAATGCTTTTATAAAAAAAATCCTATTTGTCCAACAAATCTTATTTTTATAAACGGATTGGCACGGTTTGTTATTCAACCGCATCCACCCCAATCAGCCCCAGTCCTTTGGCACCGACGGAGTCTAAAGTGACGGTATAAATTAATATTCAATAACCGCCGCAATTGCGGTAATAATTGCTCTCATCACAGTTGGGGATACACTACCCAGTTTCTGAACAAATCGTTGAGTATCTACTCCGCGTAATTGTAAAGTATCAACGGCTGAGGTTTTTGCTAAACCATTGGCACTATCAGGGACTATTTTGACATGCCAACTATTCGGTACGAAATAATCTTTCCACTCCGACAGCGGAGCAACTAACCGAATTGGCAATGCACCAATGGCATTAGAACTGACAACGACGACTGGACGTGTTTTACGAATTTCAGCACCAATAGTTGGATCAAGATTCACCAACCAAATTTCACCGCGATTCACTTTCATTGGTAAAGTCTCCGGCTTGCCATTCTTGGCGTTCTGTTGCGGTTTGCCCGTAGTGTGCCACCATCTGTTCAGCTTGTTGTGCCAAGATTCGCTTTCTGTCATCCAAAGAAAGCCGCATGAAATCAACCTGAACTGATGATGGCGTGTCGGATTTTTGGTCATCAACCAATTCAAGCAATAAGTTGTATGCAAGTAACAACTTTGCCACCGGCAGTTGCATTACTAATTCTTGAACCTGATAATGAGTAATCTGTTCCATGTTCGTTTTCTCCAACACAAAGGAATAGAATCAGCACCATTTTAAAAATCCGATTTTTTTGAGTTGACTCGGATTTTTTTGAAAATCGTCAATTAATCAACCGCATCCACCCCAATCAGCCCCAGTCCTTTGGCACCGATTGAGCTTAAAGTGACGGTATAAGCCCCTACGGGTAATTCTAACAGTAAGCCAGCGTCGGTGGGTTTGCCTAATTGCAAGTGGGCCGGTAGGGCCGCAATGTCATTGGTATTTGGGCCAGTTTGCCAGTTATCATTGCTCGCGACATCCGTTGCGTCTGGATAGGTTTGTACCAGCATAAACGGATCAACCCCGGCATCTAAACCAAAACCTCTTATCATCATGCCGGTGCCGGTGATGATGAAACCAGCAATAATATCAGCGTGCCCACCTCGAATCGGGGCGCGGGTACTGATATATACTCAACGTGGCTTTCCTGGGGCGTTCATGAAGGCTATATTAATGTCGCCCCGTTGGGGCTTTTTTTCCACCAACCACCACATCACCACATCACCACATCACCACATTACCACATCACCACATCACCACATCACCAGGGGCGAACCACCAGGGGCGATGCCCCTGGCTATATTAATGTCGTATTATTAAAGCCTGGGGCAACGCCCAAGCAAGCGCTTTGACGCGCTTATTGCTAAGTGATATTTTTTGGTTATTTAGATTACATGATTTAGGGGCCATAAAATGTTTTGAATGGTTTCAAATTCAGTTATGAATTGCCCCCAATTGCGCCTTATTAGCCATAGTTTTGGTAGGTGTTTTATGACAACGAGTCCTTATAGGTTAAGTACAGCGAATGAACGAAATTAACGAATTAAAATGATTGATTGTAGGGCCTTTATCGGCCGTTTGTTAAAAGTTAGTTATAATTAGTCAGTTAAATTCGTTTATCCGCGCAATTCGTTGTACTCAGTCACAGTAAAATTCGTTTATCCGCGTAATTGGCGGGCCAAAACGGCGTTTCGTTGTACTCAGTTAAGTCAAATCCGTTTATCGGCCCGTCATCCGTTGTACTATCTCCGCGCAATTTGCTGTACTAAATTGGCAAGTTGTATGACATCTAGGAAAGCCTTATCCGTTTCGGAACGCGTATCCATACGAATTAAGGCTTAAATTGAGTCTTATAAATTCAACAGAAGTGGAAAACGCGCTTTGACGCGCTTATTGCTAAGTGATATTTTAGGGTTATTTAGACTACCTGATTTAGGGGCCATAAAATGTTACGTCGGCAAAAGTACAGCGAAGCGAAACTTTTGCCGACGTGAATGGTTTCAAAT
>NBMI01000107.1 GCA_002085445.1 Candidatus Parabeggiatoa sp. nov. 2 | reverse complement strand
AGCAGGCTAAAGCCAGCTAAATCATGAGCCATGAGATAAATCTCATAAAAACCTTGAGATAAATCTCAAGGCTAAAAGCTCAAGCAGGCTAAAGCCAGCTAAATTCAAAAAAAACCTTGAGATAAATCTCAAGGCTAAAAGCTCAAGCAGGCTAAAGCCAGCAGCTAAATTCAAGATTTTTTGAGATGCGCCTAAAAACCTTGAGATAAATCTCAAGGCTAAAAGCTCAAGCAGGCTAAAGCCAGCTAAATTCAATTCAATATATTTTTAGTGCCCTTTAGGGTACTTTAGCTTTTAGCCTTGAAATTGATTTCAAGGTTGGCTAAATAAAGCCAGTCAAATTGTGATATTACAAACTGTTTTGGTGGGCAACGTGGTTGGTGGGCAAAACTACCGATTTTAATTGAGAATGAAGTTTGGTAAAATACCAAAAATATGATACGACAAAAGCATGATCAGTTTTCCAAACAATACCTTGGCGACTTACTTGAGCCTGATGGACAAGTCTATCTGAACTACGAAATCCAAGGCGTATCCCGTTATGCGGATATTTATTTCACGCCAACAACGGTTCACCAAAATCTTGGGTTGCTAACTCAAATGACGACAAAGGCTTGTCTATTAGAACCCTTTAGAAAACAACCGAGCAAGGTAGAGATTCGTCAATGTATGCTCAAACTTTTCGCGCTACATGGCGAATTAATCCGTCAAGCTAACAAGAATACGCCCAAAAACTCTTTGCCAGAAAATGCACTGCCTAGTTTATGGATCATAACGACTTCGGCTTCAGACAATTTATTGAATTTCTTTAACGCCGAACTCAAATTGTCTCAATGGGGCGAAGGCGTTTATTTTTTTAATCAAGGGTTTAGAAGCGCAATCGTGGTTGCGGATCGATTACCAACAACACCAGATACGCTCTGGCTAAGGATTTTAGGAAAGGAGAAAACCCAACAACAAGCCATTGATGAAATCATGGCATTTCCCAAAGGAAACGCTTTACGCAGTAACGTATTAGAGTTACTGTCTACTTGGCACATTAACCTCGAAACCAAAAACCGATTGACAACAGACGATAAGGAGCTACTCATGAACTTATCACCCGCTTATGAAAAATGGCGAGAAGAAACCTTGCAACAAGGTGTAAAACAAGCGCAGCGCGTATTTGTGAAAAGCTGGCTCAGATCCAGATTTGGCAAAATAGACAAAGTTTTATCGCCGGTGGTTGAGCCATTAGTCCAATTACCACTGGAAGAGTCAGCACGCTTGTTGCCACGATTATCTCGTGAGGAATTGTTAGCAAGGTTTGGTAAGAAATCCTAACACTCAACGTGAGTTCGACTTTTCAATAACTTATATAAATCTGATGTTAATCAAGTTGTTGATTACAATTAATTGATTAAAAAAACCTTTTTATTAGATGAAATACCCTTAGCAGATTATCGGTATGATGTGTTTATCAGTTATCGTTCCAAAGAGTCGGATAAACAGTTGCAAGTGTTTTCGGATAAACCTTATACTGATGCAAAATTTTGAGTGCCCTTTAGGGTACTTTAGCTTTTAGCCTTGAAATTGATTTCAAGGCTTTAAAAAGATGATGCGCCTAAAAACCTTGAGAGCTAAATTCAAGATTTTTTGAGATGCGCCTAAAAACCTTGAGATAAATCTCAAGGCTAAAAGCTCAAGCAGGCTAAAGCCAGCTAAATTCAATTCAATATATTATTTTGAGTGCCCTTTAGGGTACTTTAGCTTTTAGCCTTGAAATTTATTTCAAGGCTTTAGGGTATTTTAGTAAATAGTCTGAATCATAATTTTCAGAATTAAAGAATTTGATCTCGCTTCGCTCGTTACTGCGTTTCAGAATGGGTTCGGTGGTTTTTTTGGACTTTAATTCTGTTAATTCTAAAATTCTGTAAATCCTGATTCAAACAATAATGAAGTACAACGAATTTAGAAATCATGTCAAAAGGCGTATCAAAAAATGCCCGTTCTAAATATAGAAGTTCCAGAAGAAATCTGTCATTGTTATCAGACAATAGATATACTCAAGCAAACTATTTGTGAAGATTTTGTAGCCAGTGAGTATCAAAAGGCTAATATCTCCATTCGACAAGGTGCGAAAATGTTGGGGCTAACTTATGAAGAATTTATGGTCGATTTTTTGGGTAATCGGCAAATTTCTTTTATTAATGGGACTCCACAAGAACTTGAAATGGAACTTCAACAAGAAAATGCTTGGTTAGATAAAGCGTTAGGGAATAGAATATGATCGTCATTTCTAATACCAGCCCTTGCCCTATCAAGAATTCATCAATTACCTATTCTCAAACACTTGTTTCAAAAGGTATATATTCCCGAATCGGTTTTTCAAGAATCTGTTTTACAAAGTAATGTCGCTATCCAAAAAGAGAATCTTTCAAAAGCGATTGCTGAAGAATTTATCATTGTTGCAAAATCGCAGACGGTTTATGCTTTTAAACGAAAGCTTGATTTTGGAGAAAGGGGCGTTATCAATTTAGCCTTTGATAAACAAGCTGATTTTTTGATAATTGATGACAAAAAAGCCAGAAATGAAGCCAAAGAGCTTGGATTTAAGGTTTTAAATACTTCCACCCTCATTAAACGAGCAGAAATGTTCAATTTGATCAGTTCATATTCGGATATAATTGATGAACTTGAAAAAATAACTATTTATCTGCCGAAAAACCCGAAAGCCAACAGTTAAAACAATTGTTCCTCGTTCCCAAACGGAGTTTGGGAACGAGAAAGATTATGCGCGGCGGATTGTTCAAAAATCCGTTAATTGATCTCCGCTACGCTCTGTTACTGCGTTGCCCAAATCCGTTGTACTCGTTTTGAGGATTATGCACCGCGTATTGCTAACAAGTATTACAATAGAAGTGAACAAATGCCAGCTAAAGATATTTTCCATAATGTCGTTAAAAAGGCTCTAATAAAACAGGGTTGGGTAATAACTGATGATCCGTTAACATTACGAGCCGGAGGTATCAACTTATATGTTGATTTGGGTGCCGAAAAACTCATGACTGCTGAGAAAAAGGGTGAAAAAATTGCAGTCGAAATCAAGAGTTTTGCAGGTAAAACCTATCTTGCAGAATTTCATCCGGCGGTGGGGCAATTTATACATTACCGCATGGTATTGAAAGAAGAAGAGCCAGAACGTACTCTCTATCTTGCCGTACCTGCAAACGTGTATAAAGATTTTTTTAGACTCCCATTTACGCAAAATTCTGTCAAAACCAATCAACTTAAACTGATTATTTACGATACTAAAACAGAGGAAATCACGCAATGGCTAACCTAGAAAAATACCGCACCTGCGTTGAACAAGCACTTAAGAACTATAGTCGTTATAAACCCGCTTATGGCGAGATAGAAGTTCAACTCATTTTTGATCAACAACATGATCACTACCAATTAAACAACGTCGGCTGGAATAAAGATTTGCGAATCTTTGGCTGTATATTACACCTTGACATCAAAGGTGAAAAAGTTTGGATACAGTATGATGGCACTGAAGATGGTATCGCTGATGAATTAGTGGCATTAGGTGTTCCCAAAGAAGACATTGTGCTGGGTTTTCATCCCTCTGATAAAAGACAATACACTGAATTTGCAGTGGGTTGAAAGGAAGCCACCGAAACTTCAGCCAAATAAATCTCATATCGAAGAGGTAGTAAACTCATTTTTTTCTAATCCATCCAGTAATGTTTGGTCAAAATAGGTCCAATTGTGCTATTGCCTTATAAGTTTCTTCATAAGAGAGTTTATTGTCGTCCTTTTTACGCAACAAAATACCCCGCTCGGTTTCCTCCAAAGTGAGCCAATTATAAAAACCCTATTTTTGTAAAAGGCTGTTAGGTAAACTAATCCCTTTTGAATTGCCTATAGTGACAAGCCTAGTATCTCAGATGGATGCTTCCATAATAAAACCTTATATATACTTTGCACCGTTACAATTTGCGCGTTTGTCAGAAATGCTCCAGGGGCACCGCCCCTAGCAAGCCCCAACGGGGCGAGATTAATACAGCCAGGGGCACCGCCCCTGGCAAGAAGCCCCAACGGGGCGAGATTAATATAAAAAGGGGCAACGCCCCTAGCTTTGGGCTATGAATGACAAAAGTGCAAATTATGCCGGTGCTGAGTATAACTACAAGGATTGTATATAAAAAAGGATGGGATCGAGATAATCTCCACTAACTAATTCCTAATAATATAACTACAAGGATTGTATAATCGATGCGGATTGGATCCAAATAATCTCCACTAACTAATCCCTTCTTATATACAATCCCTGTAGTTGCTGTTAAGGAATATTGCATCTCAATTCGTTTATCCGCGTAATTAGTTGTACTTAGATTGAGGATGATGCACAGCGGCTTAGTACTTAGGATTTTTAACATGATTCAGAACTTGGAGAAATTAACTATGACGAAAAAACCATTAACAATAGACATTGCCATCGTAACCGCCCTTAAAATTGAATGTACCGCCGTGTTAGCGTTTTTGGATAAATACCAACAAATTCAAGAACATAAAAACACTTATTATCGCGGTCAGGTGGCAATTGATGACAAAAGATATTATGAAGTTGTTGTCGCTTTAACGTTAGAAATGGACAATCTTGAAGCGAGTATTATAACCACGACTATTATTAAACGTTGGCATCCAAAAAATATCATTATGATGGGGATTGCAGCGGCAAGAAAGGGCAAGGTAAATCTTGGCGATGTCGTGGTGGCTGAAATTTGCCATTATTATGAATTTGTCAAGAAAACCGAGAAAGGCGAACAACGCCGCACCCACCAATTGCCATCTAATCTATTAAAGTCGCACTACCAAATTCGGTTCAAGGTATATATTATGTACCACAACTCCATTTTGGTGCGATTGGTAGCGGTGAACAGGTTATTGCCGACGATAACACGTTAGCTATCCTAATTAAAAAATCTCCAGAACTCATTGCCGTCGCGATGGAAGGAGCGGGTGTCGCACGGGCCGCGCACCATGCGGGCCTTAATTTTATTGAAGTACGAGGCATTTGTGATTTTGCGGATCCCAATAAAAATGACGATTGGCAACCTTATGCCGCCAGTGCCGCCGCCGCTTTTCTGATTGCTTGGTTGCGTTCTGGTACAGTGCCATATACACAAGCTGAAGAAGCCGATAATCGCCCGCCAGAGTGTCCCTATCCCGGAATGCGCCCTTTTAGCGAAGCCGACAGCCAATACTTTTTTGGGCGGAACCAAGAAATACAAGAACTATTAGAAGGACCACATTTACGGCCACATCGCTTTGTCGCTCTCATTGGGCCTTCAGGGAGTGGCAAATCTTCTTTAGTCTTTGCCGGCTTATTACCGGCTTTAAAGCAAAGTGGCTTGTTTGGGGCCGGTGAATGGCAAATACATTCAATGCGGCCGGGGGAAACACCTTTCACCACGTTAAAACAGGTTTTAGGATGTGAACCAACGCAGTTGCAAATTGCGCCGCCACAACGTTTACTGTTAATTATCGATCAGTTTGAGGCGCTATTTACCACGGCCAAGCAAGAAGCCATCCCTTTTCAACAGGCTTTACAAACCCTGCTCAACGTCCCACATTGCTATCTGGTGCTAACTGTACGGGCCGATTTCTATCCAGAGTTAATGACATCCTTATTGTGGAAACCCATCCAAAAACATCGTCAAGAAATGCTGCCATTAAATGAAGCCAAGTTGCGGGAGGCGATTGTGAAGCCGGCCGAAACGGTGGACGTGTCTGTAGAAACGGCTTTAGTGGAGCGATTAGTCGCGGATGCGGCGGGTGAAACGGGGAGATTGCCGTTTGTGCAAGAAACCTTAGTATTACTATGGGAACGGCTGGAAAGACGCTTTTTACCGTTGGCGGCCTACGAAGCGTTAGTATTACCGCAAAAAGCCGACAATGGGCGTGGCGATAAGCCGCTGACGGCTTTACAAGTAGCAATGGCGAACCGTGCCGATGCGACGTTGGCCGACTTAGAAGACAACCAACAAGCGATTGCCCGCCGACTGTTCTTGCGTTTAATCCAGTTTGGGGAGGAACGGCCCGACACGCGCCATCAGCAATCCGTTGCCACTTTACGCAGTGCCGAAGATAACGTTCAGCAGTTTGACGCAACGCTTGAGCATTTAGTCGCCCATCGTCTGTTAACGCGCAGTGCGACAGAAACCCAAGCTGACAGCCAAGTTGATATAGCCCATGACGCGTTGATTAACGGTTGGCAGCAACTGCAACAATGGCTAACAGAGCGTCGCCAAGCCGAATTAACGCGGCGGCAATTAGAAACCAAGCGAGCGCATTGGGAAAGTTTAAACCGTGTTGGTGGTTTGTTAGATGCGCTGGAATTGTCGGCAGCCGAAAATGGGTTAAACAGTCCCGATGCCAAGGAGTTGGATTATTCGGAGGATTTATTGACTTTAGTCCAAAAAAGTCGTGCGGCGATTGAAGCGGCCGAAAGAGAGAAAGAAGCAGTGCAGCAACGGGAATTGAAACAAGCACAAGCTCTGCTCACTGAAGAGCAACGTAAACGGGCGGAAGAACAAGAACTCGCCACTAAGAAATTGCGTCAAGCGGTTAATATTGCAACCCAGCAAAGAAATCAGGCATTGCGGACTCAATCTTTATTTTTAGCGGATTTAGCGCGGCAAGAGATAGAAAAAGGAAATGCCACCGAAGGCATCTTATTAAGTTTAGAGGCTTTGCCTAAAGACATCGCGACTCCAAATCGTCCTTATGTCAACGAAGCTCAAATACAATTGAATCGCGCCGTTTTTAAACTGCAAGAACGTCTGGTGATGCCGGGACATACCGCAACCTTTAGCCCTGATGGTACAAAAATAGTGACGACTAGCGGACTAGAAATCTACCTATTGGATACCCAAAGCGGCCAACTGCTCAACGTACTTGAGGGGCATACCTCAGAGGTTACCAACGCGGCCTTCAGTGCCGACAGCCAGTGCATTGTCACAGCTTCAGACGATAAGACCGCCCGGCTGTGGGATGCCGGCAGCGGCCAACTGCTCAACGTGCTTGAGGGCCATACAAAGGGAATTAACAACGCGGTTTTCAGTCCCGACGGCCAGCGCATTGTCACGGCTTCTTCTGATAAGACCGCCCAGCTGTGGAATGCCAGCAGCGGCCAACTGCTCAACGTACTTAAGGGACATACATACCTTATTGCCAACGCCGCCTTCAGTCCCGACGGCCAGCGCATTGTCACGGCTTCTTCTGATAAGACCGCCCGGCTGTGGGATGCCAGCAACGGCCAACTGCTCAACGTGCTTGAGGGCCATACCGATAAAGTTAACAACGCCGCCTTCAGTCCAGACGGCCAGCGCATTGTCACGGCCAGTTGGGATAAGACGGCCCGGCTGTGGGATGCCAGCAACGGCCAACTACTCAACGTGCTTGAAGGGCATACTGATCAAGTTACCAACGCGGCCTTCAGTCCCGACGGCCAGTGCATTGTCACGTCTTCTTATGATAAGACCGCCCGGCTGTGGGATGCCAACAGCGGCCAACTGCTCAACGTGCTTGAAGGGCATACTGGTTCGGTTATCAACGCCGCCTTCAGTCCCGACGGCCAGCGCATTGTCACGGCTTCAGATGATAATACCGCCCGGCTGTGGGATGCCAGCAGCGGCCAACGGCTCAACGCACTTGAAGGGCATACTGGTTCGGTTATCAACGCCGCCTTCAGTCCCGACGGCCAGCACATTGTCACGGCTTCAGATGATAATACCGCCCGGCTGTGGTATGCCAACAACAGCCAACTGCTCAACGTGCTTGAGGGACATACCAATATAGTTAACAACGCCGCCTTCAGTCCCGACGGCCAGCGTATTGTCACGAATTCAGGTGATCATACCACCCTGCTGTGGGATGCAGGCAGCGGCCAACTGCTTAACCTGCTTGACGGGTATATTTTGAACGCCGCCTTCAGTCCCGACGGCCAGTGCATTATCACGGCCAGTAGGGATAATACCGCCCGGCTGTGGAATGCCAGCAACGGCCAACTGCTCAACGTACTTGAGGGGCATACCGATTTGATTTGGAGCGCCGCCTTCAGTCCCGACGGCCAACGCATTGTCACGGGTTCAGATGATGAGACGGCCCGGCTGTGGGATGTCAACAGCGGCCAACTGCTCAACGTGAACGTGCTTGAAGGGTATACCTCTGGTCTTTTGGGTCTTTTGGCCTTCAGCCCCGACGGCCGGCGCATTGTCACAGGTTCAGATGATGAGACGGCCCGGCTGTGGGATGCCAGCAGCGGCCAACTGCTCAACGTGCTTGAAGGGCATACCTCAGTGGTTTTCAATGCGGCCTTCAGTCCCGACAGCCAGCACTTTGTCACGACCGGTGGTTTGTGGGATGAGACGGCCCGGCTGTGGGATGCCAACAGCGGCCAACTGCTCAACGTGCTTGAAGGGCATGAATGGTGGGTTAACAACGCCGCCTTCAGTCCCGACGGCCAGCGCATTGTCACGGTAGGTGATAAGACCGCCCGGCTGTGGGATGCCCAAAGCGGCCAACGGCTCAACGTGCTTGAAGGGCATACCGATGGAGTTACCAACGCCGCCTTCAGTCCCGACGGCCAGCGCATTGTCACGGCTTCATCTGATAAGACCGCCCGGCTGTGGGATGTCAGCAGCGGCCAACTGCTCAACGTGCTTAAAGGGCATACCGATACCGTTAACAACGCCGCCTTCAGTCCCGACGGCCAACGCATTGTCACGGCTTCAGAGGATAATACCGCCCGGCTGTGGAATGCCAGCAACGGCCAACTGCTGAACGTGCTTGAAGGAGTTACCAACGCCGCCTTTAGTCCCGACGGCCAACGCATTGTCACGGCTTCAGAGGATACCGCTTGGCTGTGGTACGTTTTCCAAACCACCCAAGAATTAATTGATTATGCCAATCAAAATGTGCCTCGTTGTCTTACCCCTAAGCAACGTGAACAATTCTTTTTAGACCCAGATCCAAGTTATGCTCTGATAAAGGCGGGAAAGCAACTGGCTCAAACCGGAGATATTGAAGCCGCAGTAGCTAAGTTTAAACAAGCCCAAACCCTTGCACCTTGCCATAAGCTTGAACCAGAATATGAGGTTGCTAAGATATTGATTGAAAAAGGTAGAACATTAGCCAAAAAAGGCAAGATTGAGGCGGCTGTTGAGCAATTCAAACAAGCTCAACAGGTGGATGGGCGGTTTAAGTTTGGGGATGGGGCTGAGGAATATGCGCGGCGGCTTAGTACTTAAGATTAGGAGATTGAACGGAATGATGAGTACAACGAATGACGGGGATAAACGAATTTAAGACTTTAATGCTTGGCAAGTTTAGGCAACTTTATTCAAAGCTACCACTCATTGACATCAAATTATCTCAATTCGTTTATCCGCGCAATTCGTTGTACTCTGTTTATTTCAGTCGTTTATCCGCGCAATTCGTTGTACTTATATTAAGAAGTGGTTTATTCCAATGAATCGAAATGACTTTCAACAACTCGCTGACATTCGAGTCAAAGAGGCAAAAGTTCTCCTTGACAATCAGTGTTTTGATGGTGCATATTATCTATTAGGTTATGCAGTGGAATGCGCTCTAAAAAGCTGTATCTCGAAACAGTTCAAAGAACCTGATTTTCCAGACCTTCAAACGGTAAGAGATTGCTATACCCATAGCTTTCCGAAGTTATTGCGTGTAGCTGCATTAGAACAGAATATGCAAAATGATTGGCGAACTCTTCCCAAATTGCAGTCAAATTGGATAACTGTGACAGAATGGTCAGAGCAAGCTCGCTATCAACATAACATTACTCAAGTCACTGCACAAGAGTTGTATGATGCGGTGACTGAAAATCAAACCGGGGTACTCTCATGGCTAAAGAACTTTATGTAGGTAAAATCCTTACCGATGAAATGATTATTGCCGGTAAGCAATTTATTCAGCAGATTGAGGCTGTCATGCCACCAATAACTGCTTCATTCTGGTTATATACTCAAGAAGCCGAAGTTTGGCGCTTGTATTTTGCAACCCCTATTGTTTCAAAAGAGGGTTCCAGAAAAGTGTATGACAAATCTATTAGCATTCTTGATGCTGATCAAGAACATGAATACGTTATACCGGCGGTTTGTCTATACGCCACGGACGACAATAACCATTATGTGTCATTGCTGCGTATGGTGCGCCTCAGCGATAAACTCTTTGACACAAGATTGACAGGTGTTGGCATTAATGGCTCGGGTTACATTGAGGATGCTTATATTTATCGTTTATACGACGCTAAAAATGACGAATTTTCTCATTTGCAATCACCTGCGGAAAATGAAGAACCGGCGGTTGCTATGGCATAAAA
Source organism: Candidatus Parabeggiatoa sp. nov. 2 (assembly GCA_002085445.1). Taxonomy (GTDB): domain Bacteria; phylum Pseudomonadota; class Gammaproteobacteria; order Beggiatoales; family Beggiatoaceae; genus Parabeggiatoa. The sequence continues at coordinate 6,627 of NBMI01000107.1, read as the reverse complement.
CATTAATGCCTTTAATCCAAGCTTCGCGTCACCGTTGTGGCACGTTTTTCCTATCACCCAAGAATTAATTGATTGATTATGCCAATCAAATTATCCCGCGTTGTCTTACCCCTAAGCAACGTGAACAATTCTTTTTAGACCCTGAGCCAAATTATGCTCTGATAGAGGCGGGAGAGCAACTGGCTCAAACCGGAGATATTGAAGCCGCGGTGGCTAAGTTTAAACAAGTCCAAGCCCTTGCACCTTGCCATAAGCTTGAGCCAGAATATGAGGTTGCTAAGGTATTGATTAAAAAAGGTAGGGCATTAGCCAAAAAAGGCAAGATTGAGGCGGCTGTTGAGCAATTCAAACAAGCTCAAAAGGTGGATGGGCGGTTTAAGTTTGGGAATGGGGTTGATTCGTTAAGCACGGCAGCTTAGTACAACGGATTGATGAGTACAACGAATTACGGGCCGATAAACGAATTTAAGACTTTAATGCTTGGCAAGTTTAGGCAACTTTATTCAGACTTACTTACTTTATTCAGAGTTACCAATCATTGACATCAAATGATTCTATCTCGTTTTACTGTCAAAGTACCCATAACATCTAGTACAACGGATACGCACGCCGAAACGGATTTTCATATTCGGGGGTGGCGAAATAACTTAGCCATGACGATTTATTATGAATTTAATTCGTTTATCCGCGTAATTCGTTGTACTCTGTTTATTTAATTCGTTTATCCGCGCAATTCGTTGTACTTATATTCGTAATTCGTTGTACTTATGTAGTAGAGAGTAAAATCCAAGAAATCAATCCAAGAAATCCGATTTTTTAGAAAAATCGGATTTCTCAAAATCAACTCCCTTTACCTCCTTTACCTTGATTGCCTTTACCTTGATTGCCTTGATTACTTTCCTCACAGGCACCTAAGCTATCCCCGTGATCAAGATGTGCGGGAACCGCATTTTCTGAAACGGAGATGCTTTGCGGATTATCTTCATTGCCGGGTGGTATATGGCAGATAGTCACCTTCTTGTTGCCTTTCTCACCGTTCTGATCGTTATCGCCATTGTCACCCGTATCACCATTATTGCCGTTGTTGCTGTTATCACCGTCGCCATCACCCTCATCGTGGCTTAAACAACCGAGTGCGTTCCCACCTGCGGCTGGCGTACTACCGACTGGAACAGTGATGGTTTGCACGGTGGCATTGTCGGGATTGCCAGCGTATGCGCTGATACGCAGTTCATTGTCACCCGCCTGCATCGGTACTTCGGCTTGAAAACTGCCATCCAGTAATATTTCCGCCGCAACCGTGACTGCCATTGTCAGGTTGGTTACATCAACATCAGTGACATCGGTTAGGACAAGATGTGTCAGAGCCTCACCCAATTTATCCAAGTTGTCGATACCCAATTGACCAATGGTGCCCGGCACACCGGTAATGGCTTGCACGGCTGGCATGGTGGTCAACTTACGGGTGTAATCTATCGGCTGAATGACAATCGGGTAAATCCGTGCCTCAGCATTTTGGGCCCGATAGGCCGCATCTAGCGTGGCGATGCGATCTTCTTTTTCTTGCGTCATACCACTATCAAATGGCAAAGTAGGTATGCCATCCGTAATGAGTAAAATGTTTTTCTGGGCGACGGGGCGAGCCTCTGCCAGCGCTTCCAAAGCCTTGTCAATAGCCGCAGCTATATTGGTTCCACCTTTTGGGATGGTAATGCCGGCGACGGCATTGCGTAAAGTGGCCCAATCATCCGTCAGAGGCGATTCTAGCGTCACATCTCGTGAGAAACTGACCAGAGCCAGCCTACTAACATTGTCCATGCTTTGAAGCATGTCTATCAAGCTGTTGGCCGCTATCCCTTCATATTCCAACACGCTGGGATTGCGGTCTCCTTGTTGTGGGCCTTCACGCTCGGTACTACCGGAACGATCAATGACTAACACCAAATCCAGTGGGCCGGGTTGGGCTTCCATCGCCGCTTGGCCCTCAAATGTCAGCATCGGGGCCGTACAACCGGTTGGAATATGCCATTGTGAACCGTCTGTCGGTGTGGCGAGTTTCAGCAATTCTGGCTTGGGAAGAGGCGTAATAACGACTCCGCCTACCTCTTCGTCCGGTTCAGAAGCGACCCCCAACGTCATCGTGATATCGAGTTTGGAATTATTCGTGTGTCGTTCGGCACCGAATAAATCAAACTGGTAAGTTTCTCCGTCATTCAGTCCCAAGCTATCAAGCCTAACACCTCGGTTGGCGGCACCGTTAACCCCACCAATATCTACCACCTGCTCATTATTGATGAAAACCCAGACGCCATCATCGCCCTGAAAACGAAACTCTTGTCCCGGTTGATAGGTGAATTGGGCGTGAAGTTCGTAGGTAAAATGAAAATTGTGACGACGTCCTTCATTACCCAGTAATTCATCATCAATCGGGTAAAAATGGTTGTTCGTATAGGCATAAGCGTCGCCTTTTTTGTTTTCCTCTAAGGTGATACTAAAGGGCATGGATTGACTCGTCTCGGTATCAGTGTACCAGTCAATTAGCAGAGTCATGGCACATTTATTGTTTTCCACCATCACCGGTTTGCCATCCGCTCCCAGTGTATTTTCCACACAGCCGGTTTTATGCCCAGTGACTTTGCCTTCAAAATCCGGATGGCTACTGCTGAAATCGCGCAAAGTGCCCTGCAGTTCAATCGTGTCAGCAAAGGCACCACTACTAGCCCCCAGTGCCGTCAACAAGCCGCTGACTAGCAGCTTTTTCGAGATGTGATTTGACATGATGTGTTCTCCTACCGTTATTTATAAAAAACCAGTGAGTCCCATTGAGTTAGTCTTGACAGGGTTTCTGATCCGGGAAGCGAATATCCACCTTCATTGAAATCGGCGCAAAACCTGTTGCATTCACCGTCATGATTTGACAGATATCGTTGCCAATACCCACCACCGTGAAATGGCCATCCCCATTGGTGGGTTTTTCAGCTTCAACGCCATTGAGTGACACCGTTGCACCCCTAATAGGCTTGCGGTTAGCATCCAAAACCACTCCCGAATAACTTCCTTGCGTTTTACCACTCGCGTTAAGGACAAATTGACCCTTCTCATTCCGTTTCAAGTTCGCCTCGTAAAATTGCAGGCCATCGTTGCCTTCCATCTGTAAACCGATCAACCGGAGCTCTGAGGTATTGAAGTCAAAAGTCGGCGTTGGGGTATTGATAAACGCGCAGTCATCACCCAGTTGCGTCCACTCCTTCAACACAAAAGACCATTGCCCCGGGATTTGCTCAAGTTGGGCACTCACAAAGTTCAGTGTTCCAGAGGGATGGTTCAGTACTTCAACTAATGGGAGACTGACAGTAGCCGTGTCAGCGTGATAAACCGGTTTGGCTATCATCGCACTGGTGCAATTACCGCCATACGCAACTGAACTGGATAAGGCGATGGCTAAACTAGGAATGGCTAACTGTATGGCTTTTTTCAGAGTTAAGTTCATTTTTAAATCTCCTTTAAACAGTTAAATAGTTGACTAAAGCACTAAAAATTGTTTTTTCTAAGCATATGCCAATTAAAACGTTGTTTCGGGAATGAGCGACGAATTGCTGAACCATCAGCGACCTACCTGTTTCAGGAATTCCTTTCGTCATTCCCGAAACAATCAACTAAATACTTGAGTAAATAAATCAAGTTTATAACTAAAGTATGCAATTACTATGCCAGCATTTATATTTTTACCTAACACGTTGTCAGTTTATTCACCTAACACCTTGTATTATTTATATATTTATTTTTATCTGTTGTCGTTTCGTTCATTATCCCATGAATGACCCAAGTGCCTTAAATAGTTGAGTCAATCACTAAAGGTTGTTCTTTCTATAGCAAAAGAGATGCCAATGACTCTATGTTAACGTAACACGTTGTATTCTCTATATATTTTAAAAATTTAGCCCATTTTAGGGTTAGCTTTTTTTGCAAAATGGCATTGCAAAATGCGATTTTTTTTGCAAAATACCGTCCTTTCGCTTAATTTTAAAAAGCACATTCTATTCAATGAGTTATCATTTGGCACACTCACGGGTTATGTTCATCAACACCTTTTGCGTCAAATCATTGTGCGACATCCTTTATGGCAAGATGAACACCCAGACTGGTTGACTGCTAAAGCGAAAGCTCAAACACAACATCCAGATTATGATTTAGACTTTTATCCTTGGCAAGTTTAGGCAGCTTTATTCAGAGCGACAACTCATTGACATCAAATTATTTGATCTAGTTTTCATGTTGATAACAATTCGTTGATCCACGCTTGTGTCGTTGTACTTATTAGGCAACTCCCAAATAATAATATACCAGTTTGCTACCCTTCAATTATCGAGAAAAATTGAGAAAATGGGTTCATCAAGTGCGATTGCTCCATCCAATCGGGTGGCATGTAGGGGCAATCCCACGTGCAAAGCCCCATTGCTGGTATATTAATTTTTTGGAGTTGCCTTGTATATATTGAGGAATATGCACAACGGCTTGGTACAACTTCTTTTAGGAGTAAACGGATTGATGAGTACAACGACACAAGCGGGGATAAACGAATTTAAGACTTTAATGCTTGGCAAGTTCAGGCAACTTTATTCAGAGCTACAACTCATTGACATCGAGTCATTTTATTATCTCGTTTTCTTATTAATTTCATTCGTTTAGGAACAAAATTCGTTATACTTATATTCGCTTGTGTCGTTGTACTTATATATATTGAGGAATATGCACTGCGGCTTAGTACTTAGGATTAGGGGATTGAACGGATTGATGAGTACAACGAATGACGGGGATAAACGAATTAGACTTTTATGCTTAGCAAGTTTAGGCAACTTTATTCAGAGCTACCAATCATTGACATCAAATGATTCTATCTCGTTTTACTGTGAAAATACCCATAACATCCAGTACAACGGATACGCGTTCCGAAACGGATTTTAAGAAAAGGGGGTGGCGAAATAACTTAGCCATGACGATTTATTATGAATTTAATTCGTTTATCCGCGCAATTCGTTGTACTTATATTCGTAATTCGTTGTACTTATAGATTTTATTATCTAGTTTTCTTATGAATTTAATTCGTTTATCCGCGCAATTCGTTGTACTCTGTTTATTTCATTCGTTTATCCGCGCTTGTGTCGTTGTACTTAATTCGTTTATCCGCGTAATTCGTTGTACTTTGATTAATTAATATAATAAAGCAACTCATGCAAAACATATCCGATAACTTAGAATAGGAAACTTAATGCCAAGCCTCAATCTCATCAAAACCCGCGATGCCATCCAGGCTTTTGACTTTAAGTCATTATTTATTAATGAACTGGGTTGGAATAACCCGCACCAGATTCAATCGCGTAGCGTTAGCATCAACGAAACCGATTATATTTTCCCAACGGCTCAAATTCGGGCTGACATTCGCCACAAAATCACCGCCCTTCATCACGAAAACCTATTGATTTTTGTAGACAAACGCCCAACACCCACAAAAAGTATCTGGTATTGGCTCAAACCGGAGCCGAGCAAAACCCCGCTGCCGCGTGAACATTATTATTTCCAAGGGCAACCTGGTGATTTATTTATCAGTAAATTATCTGCCCTATTTGTCGATATGACTGAGCTTGAAGACAGCGGCGGTGATTTATCGGTTGTACAAGTCTCTCAAAAACTCAAAGATGCCCTTGATGTCGAAACCGTTACCAAAAAGTTTTATCGGGATTTTCAAGCACAACATCTGGTTTTTTTAGAATTGATTACAGGCATAGACGATGAACGAGATCGGCGCTGGTATGCCTCTGTATTACTTAACCGCTTGATGTTTAGCTGGTTTTTGCAAAAAAAGGGTTTTTTAGATCAGGGCAATATGAATTATTTGGCGGATAAATTAGCCCAAAGCCAGCAACGCGGAGCGGATCGTTTTTATCGGCATTTTTTAGCCAAACTCTTTTTTGACGGCTTCGCTAAACCTAAAGCGCAACGTTCCGCAAAAACCAACGCCTTATTGGGAAATATTCGCTACTTAAACGGCGGACTTTTTTTACTGCATCCGCTAGAATCTCGCTTCTCCATTCAAATTCCGGATCAAGCCTTTGGCAACTTATTTGAACTATTTGCCCGTTACTCCTGGAGTTTAAACGATACGCCCGGCGGTGCCGATAATGAAATCAATCCCGATGTGTTAGGTTATATCTTTGAAAAGTACATCAATCAAAAACAATTTGGTGCCTATTATACTCGCACTGAAATCACTGAGTATCTTTGTGAACAAACCCTGCATCAATTGATTTTGCAAAAAATCAATCATCCCGAAATCCCAGGGAGTTTGCCGGCGCGTCATTTCGACACGGTGCCAGAATTGTTGATGAGTTTAGATGCTAACTTGTGCCATGAATTACTCCATAAGGTATTACCTAAACTGAGTTTGCTCGATCCTGCCTGTGGTTCAGGGGCATTTTTGATTGCGATGATGAAAACTCTCATCAATATTTATTGGGCAATCATTGGGCGCATTCCATTTTTGCCAGATAGGGCACTGAAAAAATGGCTAACCGAGCAACAACGCGAACACGCCAATTTGTCCTATTTCATCAAAAAGCAGATTATCAC
>NBMI01000360.1 GCA_002085445.1 Candidatus Parabeggiatoa sp. nov. 2 | reverse complement strand
ATTGGACAAGTGTTATACTTGGAAGCTGAAGCCGTTGGCGTTCGGGGCACGGGTATTGGCTGCTATTTCGATGACGCGGTTCATGCGCTGCTAGGCCTAACTGGCACATGCTATCAAAGCATGTATCATTTTACGGTTGGATCGCCACTGATTGATAAACGTCTCCAAACGTTGCCCCCTTACGCGCATTTAGACTCATGAACTACAAGGATTGTATATAATAAGGGATTTCCGGAACGAGCATCAATTCACGTCAGTCAACTTTTTGTTTAATTAAGCATTTGTCTTGGGAATAGCTTTTTTATTTCGAGTTGATTTCATGCCGAAAAGAATTTGTTCATTGCGATAAATTAGCGAAGAAATCCTAAATCCTTTTTTATAACAATCCTTGGGCGTTTGGGCGCACGAAAAAACGTGATCATCGAGAAATAATGTGAGTTCGACTTTAAATATCAGTGACTTATATAATTATTAATGATATCAACTCGTTATTTATAATAACTGTTAAATCAATCAGTTAAAAACTTTCGCCAACAAACTTTACTGACTCATTTCACTCTATGGCCCACAATTAAAGAGTTATTAACGCATTAATGCTAAGGGTATAATATAGATATTCAGATAATTAATTTGGGTGCAGATACTCCTGTCTCCCGTAAAATTAAAAGTTATTGCAAATCAATCGGTTATTGAGTTTTGCGTTTTTGGCGTAACGACAATAACTGATTGAAATATTTATAGATTTATTTTCTTGGAGATGAGAGGAACTGCACCCAATTAATTTAGTCTCCTTTAGGAGACTTGAGCTTTCAGACATGTTGGCTGCGAAATTATTTTTATGAAAATCTATAATTCGGTTTGAAAAACTGGCTAGAATACCTATATATGTTGTCGCTAACTTTCACCTTAAAAGGAGTGTTAAATAACACGATGAAAAAACACATTGTAACTTTGATAGCAAGCGTAACGCTGGCTTCCTCTGCAACCTTGGCTCATGCCGAGGAAGTCAAAATCGGTGCGGCCGGTGCCGATGGTGAGTACACCAAAACCCTTGTCCCGGCGCTCAGCAAGGCGTTGCAAAAATATGGCTACACGGCCACGGCCGAAATTTCTGCGGGTAGCCAAGAAAACATTGACAATGTTTGGTCTGGAAAACTACCGGCTGGCTTAAGTCATCGGTGGGCAAGGAAGGCAGCGGTACCGCACGGACTTTCGAGTATCTGATGACGTTGGATGCGGATTTGAGCCGTGTTGAGCTTATGAAAGAAGGAAACCCAGAGATACAACTTAATCGGCTTCTGTCTGGTGGCCGAGATTTGGTCTGCTTCGTTATGATGCCCGATCTCGATAACGAGCTGATTCAGACCGTTGTCAAACACAAAAAACTGGTGTATATCAACATTAATAAACCCGTTTTTACCAACGCTGAAGTGGGCGGGATTCGCGTCTATGGTTTAATGGAAGTGCCTGTGAGTAAAGGCTTTTTTGGTTGGAGAGCGAAAAAGGTGAAGACGCTTGTGACGTGGGTAGGCGTGGCTGTCAATGATGAATCGACGGACGAGAAGTTGTTGTCTGCTCTGGCTAAAGTCGCGTTGAAAGGCAATATTTTGCCAAGAAATTCGCTGGCTGCCAAAGCTGCCAGTCTGTATGAAAAGTTTAAAGTGAGATAAAAGTAGGGTGGGCAAAGTTTTTTCTTGCCCACCTGAGTAATAATACGCGGGTACCGTTATTTCCCTATATTTTTGCAGGTTTTTGGCATCAATATTTTGAGGGCCATAAAAGACTTTGGATGTTTTCAAATTGAGTTATGGCCCTCTGTCGAGCGTCATTACGTTTGACTGGAGTCCAAACTTTAGTTTGGCAGAGTAATAATACGCGGGCCCCGTTATTTCCCTATATTTTTGCAGGTTTTTGGAGTCAAGATTTTGAGGGCCATAAAATACTTTGGATGATTAATCTCTTTACAACACTGTTTTCTAGCGTCACTCTTATTGCCACGGTAACAATTGCTCATGCCGAGGAAATCAAAATGAGAAGTTATTGGATGCGCTGGCTAGTGTTGCGATAAAAGACGATCTCTTACCGTCAAACTCGTTGGCTGCTAAAGCGAAGAACTGGTTTGAAAAGATAAAAGCCAAGGTGACAGACTAATAATAACTACAAGGATTGTATATAATAAGGGATTTTAGGGACTCGGAAAAAATAAAATGTCCAAATTGATGTCATTTCGACTGAAGGGAGAAATCTTTAAGAACTTAAGTAACTACCCTCAAGCCCCAACGGGGCGACATTAATATAGCCAGGGGCAACGCCCCTGGAAATAACGCCCTTGGAAATATTTCAATCAAATAATAACTAAACTACCTTTTAGCCCCAACGGGGCGACATTAATATAGCCAGGGGCAACGCCCCTGGAAATAATTAAATAGAAGTCGTACACTTTCAATCAATTAGCGAATAAATCCTTTTTTATATACAATCCTTGTAGTTATTGTTTCATTATTCATTCTTAATTCGCATTACCAACAAAGGAAAATCAATGATGAAAAATCACTTTATGGCCCTATTTTCGGCCATCATGCTTGTTGCTTCGGTGACAATCAGTCATGCCGAAATCCTCGAAATCGGTACTGACACGCTTTCTGAAGCAATCACTCATGCCGAAACCATTGAAATCGGCACTGGCACGCTTTCTGGAGAATATACCAATATCATTGTTCCGGCGATTAGCGACGCATTGCTGGAATATGGCTATACCGCAGTTGCCGAACAGTCAGCAAGTAGTCAAGAAAACATTAATAACGTCTTGTCTGGAAAAACGCTCGTTGCGTTGAGTCCGCTTGATGTGGCGGCGCTTAGTATGACTGCCGAAAATGATCCAGATGAAAGTTTACTTTTAGTCGGGGGCAAATTGGTGCCAGAAGCCCTTTTTTGTGCCGCCTACAAAGGTGGCACTGTGGTGACTTATGATGATCTCACCGATAAGCAGGCGACTCCCCTTAAAATCTCAGTGGGAAACAAAAACGGTGCAACCGCACGTACTTTCCAGTATCTGATGAAACTGGATCCTGATTTGAAGAGTATTGAGTTCTCTTATGAAAAAAATACCGGGCTAGAACTTAATCGCCTCGTTTCTGGGCGACGGGATTTAGTTTGTTTTATCACCATGCCAAATCCAGAAAATAAACTCATTGAGCGGGTGATGGAAGATGATGAGCTTGTTTTTATTACCATTAATAACCCGTTTTTTGATAGGGCTAAAATTGGCAAAATTCGTATTTACGATATCATGGAAGTGCCGGTGAGTAGCGGTTTTTTGGGTTTTGGGCAAGATACGGTTAAGACACTCGTGACTTGGATAGGTGTGGTTGTTAACGAAAAAAAGATAGACGCCAAATTGTTGGAAGCGCTGACTACCGTGGTAACAAATCCCGACTTATTGCCGTCAAACTCACTAATAGATCAAGCAAAACAACTTTTTGATAACGTTGTAGATGGCATTGGTGGGATAATGGACTAAAACTTAAGATTGGAGTCCAAAGCTTCAGCTTTGGACTCCAACGTTTTGTCAAAGATCGGTGCCTATTTCGGCGATTGAGACACAGCATTCCAACCGAAAAAGCGAAGCCACGCCAATGTAGGCTATTTTTTAAGTCGATGGACTTTAGGATTGGAGTCCAAACTTTAGTTTGGCAGTCGTCCAACAAAGCCGGCTTTAGTGATTTTGTGGTTTTGAGGAGGGCACCGCTTTTGACAGCATTTCCTTGAAAGTCTCTATGTCAGGGCAGCGGATGGCCTGTCTATGAAGTTGTTTCAAATGTTCCCGCATGGAAAGGGTGCGAATCTGCTTAATCATGTCGTTGGGTACAACACCGAAACGCTCGTCGGCCCGCCACCGAGTCCATTAAATCAAAGTTCAACATAGCAATCACCTCCTCGTACTTCAGTTGGCGAAATCTGTTTAAGACAGCCTAAAATGTCTAAGGCTTCTCGTTGTTGTTGGCTTGGAAAAACTTGTCCTATTTTATGGCCCCATTCTTGGCCTTTCTCAAGTACTAAAGCCTTGTCGGTTGTCGTGGGGAGGGTAAATGGGGCCAAGATAATCAGTTTAGGTTTTGGCATATTGTTTTGTCTTTGATATTCTATAATATTAGTATAGCGAATTGTGCGGATTAGTACATATAAGTTTGTAGTAGCCGCTGAGCGCGCCTAAGTTTGTAGTAGTCGCTTTAGCGCCTAAGTTTGTAGTAGGCGCTTTAGCGCCTAAGTTAGTAGTAGGCGCTTTAGCGCCTAAGTTTGTAGTAGGCGCTTTAGCGCCTAAGTTAGTAGTAGGCGCTTTAGCGCCTAAGTTAGTAGTAGTCGCTTTAGCGCCTAAGTTTGTAGTAGGCGCTTTAGCGCCTAAGTTAGTAGTAGTCGCTTTGCGCGCCTAAGTTTGTAGTAGCGCATTTTTGCGTTTGTAGTAGTCGCTTTAGCGCCTTGCGTTTGTAGTAGTCGCTTCAGCGACTTAATCTTGCTTGTTTGTAGTAGTCGCTTTAGCGGTACAGCGACGCAAACGCGGATAAGCGAATTGTCGGTAAGTACAACGAATTGCGCGGATAAGCGAATTGTCAGTAAGTACAGCGAATTACGCGGATAAACGAATTATGTTAGTAGTAAGCACAGCGAATTACGCGGATAAACGAATTATGTTAGTAGTAAGTACAGCCAATTGCGCGGATAAGCGAATTGTTGGTAAGTACAGCCAATTGCGCGGATAAACGAATTATGTTAGTAGTAAGTACAACGAATTACGCGGATAAGCGAATTATGTCAGTAAGTACAGCGAATTACGCGGATAAGCGAATTAGTACAGCGAAACTTCGTTCTGGAACGCCAATTGCGCGGATAAGGAATTGCGCGAATTATACTGATAGTACAACGGATACGCGAAATAAACGGATTTTTATCGAATTAGTACAGCGAATTGCGTGGATAAGCGAATTGTCAGTAAGTACAACGAATGACGCGGATAAACGAATTATGTCAGTAAGTACAGCGAATTACGCGGATAAGCGAATTATGTCAGTAAGTACAGCGAATTACGCGGATAAACGAATTATGTCAGTAAGTACAGCGAATTACGCGGATAAACGAATTATGTTAGTAGTAAGTACAGCGAATTACGCGGATAAACGAATTATGTTAGTAGTAAGTACAGCGAATTGCGCGGATAAGCGAATTGTCAGTAAGTACAACGAATTACGCGGATAAGGAATTGCGCGAATTAGACTGATAGTACAACGGATACGCGAAATAAACGGATTTTTATCGAATTAGTACAGCGAATTGTGCGGATTAGTACAACGAATTGCGCGGATAAGCGAATTGTTTAGTACAGCGAAACTTGCGTTTAGCAAACGCCAATTATGCGGATAAGCGAATGACGGTAGTACAACCAATTATCGTAGTACAACGTTGCACTCAATTCGTTTATCCGCGCAATTCGTTGTACTCATCCGCGCAATTCGCCGCGGGGAAAAAAAGGAAAAGGGAAAAAGCAAAAAAACAAAGGGTTACGGAATCATGACGAACCGCGCACCATAGTGGCCGCCGCGGGTAGCCGGCGAGTCCCCGAAGCGGTACGCCGTCCGCGCCCTCCCCGCCCCGTTGAGCCACGAGGCGCCGCGCGCGGCAAAGCGGCCTACACTGTTAGCATTCTTCTTATCGACACACTGCTGCTCGTTACCGTTGTACCTGTCCTCATACGCAGAACAAGTCCACTCCCAAACGTTCCCGGCAGTGTCATACAAGCCAAAAGGATTCTGTTCAAAAGAACCCACTGGCGAAGTTTGCTTATTACTCCATTGACTACCACTGTATCCACAATTGGCGCGAGTTTTACCAATGTCATTGCCCCACCAATAATCCGTTTCCGTGCCGGCACGAGCGGCGTATTCCCACTCGGCCTCTGTCGGCAAACGATATTGTTGTCCAGTCTGCTTAGTAAGCCATTCGGCATAAGCGACGACATCATACCAACAGATACAGACAACTGGCTGATTATCCTGTTGGGGAAAATAAGGATTACGCCAGTTAGCATTTTTTACCAGCTTCCACTTATTATCTTTCCACACATAAGAACCCTCTCCTTTTTCCGCAGCTGTCTTATACCCGGTAGCCTCCACAAACTGTCGAAACTCACCAACGGTTATTGGATAGCGCCCCATCGCAAAACCATCGACAGACACTTCATGTACCGGTTGTTCATTACTAGAACCCGTACCCCGAATGTATCCCATCCAAAACCGCCCGGCTGGAATCCACACCATTTCGGGGCCTTCACTGCCGTATTTTAAGCGATCTCGAAAGACGGTGCCCGGCTTTTGTTCATTTCTTTTCCGTGCTTCTTCGGCTTGACGCTTAGCCAATTCTGCTTGTTGCGCCTTTTGTTGAGATTTCCGTTGTTCTTCGGCTTGACGTTTAGCCAATTCGGCCTTTTCTACTTGCGCCTCTTTTTTAATCCTTTCCAACAAATTCGATAACCGCGTTATTACTTCCTCTATAGTAGGCCGTTTAGCCGGATTAGGTTTTAAGCAATCCAATAGCAACGCCTGTAATTCTGGCACCTCAGGCAACTCACTCGGATGCGGAAAACGAGGACTTTCTAGCGTTAATAACCGATACAAACTGGCCCCAAACGCATACACATCGCTTTTGGCACTTGGCGGCCCATACTGCGTCTCGCCCCACTGTTCCGGCGGCGCATAATCCAGCGTTCCAAAAATACTTTGTATTAACAAACTCTTACCGCTACGAACTGAAGTGACGGCCGCTTGTTGTTTAAGAGAAGTCGCCACTCGCGCCAACCCAAAATCAATAATTTTCACCAAAATATTCCCTTGAGGAGAGATTTGGAATAACAAATTGGCCGGCTTTAAGTCCAAATGAGACACCCCGGCTTGATGAGCCTTCGCCAAACCTTGCGCCACTTGCAACGCCACTTCTAAACCCGTTTGTAAATCCAACTTACCATGCGCCGCTAACCAAGCTTCACCATCCAACGCGCCCTTAATATATTCCGTCACGAAATAAGGCCGGCCTTCATAATAATCATAATCCAACGGCAACGGCACATACGGAGACTCCAAATCACGCATAATCAAGGCTTCCTTAAAAACCACCTCGCGCTGCCCTTGGCAGCCTTCCCAAAAACACTTCACCACCACGTCGTTTTTTCGCCATTGATCCTGGCACAAAAACACGCAGCCCATACCGCCCGCACCCAGCAACTGTTGAATCGGATATTTCTCAACATTGTGCAACGCATAACGCTGTGGATTAATCCCAATCGCAACCTGTAAATCAGCCAAGGCCTCAGCATAAGCCTTGCGCCGCACTCGCACCTGAAATAAATTGAAACACGCCAAACCCTTATCGGCCTGACTCGGAGCCGAATCTCTGGCTTGTATAAATAAACGCTCAGCCTCAGCGATATCGCCCGTCGAAGAGGCCACACTCCCGGCCATCATCACTAATTGATGAGATTGACTGTTAGCCATTGGCAAGCGTTTTAACTTAGCGAAGGCTTGTTGAATCAATGCCAAACTCTTACGACTATGCTGAGTAAACTCATCTTGCGGCTTAACTTGCACAGACAACTCAAAACGCGCCAACAACTGCACCAACAACTGCTTTAACTCGCCCACCTCATCCAACACTTCGGCGGTTTTTTCTAAATTCGCTTGAACGCCCACCTGCACGGCCCCCAATTGGCCGCCCAACTCATCCATCGCCTCCAACACTTGCTCCACTTTCTCATCCAACAAACTCGCCCACCTCTCAAACTGCTGAGCAAACGCAATCAACGACTGATGACTACGTTGCCAAGCATCCTGGGCCGCTTGCAAGCGTTCAGGCACCTCATCAATAGACTGTTGCAAACTTTGCAACTGTTGCGTGATTTGAGTTACGGCCGCAAAATTCCCGCTTTTTAAGGCTTGCATCGCCTGAGCATTTTGCTCATCCAACTGTTGTTGAATTTGCGCGACAAGCTGTTCTTGGGCCGACTTCATCTCACGCACATCGGCCCACAAACCCTCGCGCTGCAACACCGCAAAAGTCGTCTGAGCGCGCGGCTCATTGCGAAGTTGCTCCACAAAGAAATGGAGAATGGCGTTGCCTAACATCTCCTGAAAGCCAAAAAAGGCCGCCAACGTCTCATCCAAAGCCGCAACGCTTCGCAACTGCTCCAACACAAAATCAGTAATCGCCAAACTTCCTTGATGACTGATAACCGCGCCCAATTCGGCCTCCGTCAAAGGGCGCTTTTCACCGACAAAAATTGGGGGCCAGGTTTTCAAATCATTAATTTGTTCAATCAGTTGTGTACGCAAAGCCGGCAACGCTTCGTCAGACAAACCGCGTTGGGCCGCGAACGGCCGCAAATAATGTAACTCAATTGGATCCGAAAACTCGCGAGACAACTTAGATTTGGTAAGTTTTTGTAAAAACGCGAGTTTTTGCTCAGGGGCCGCGAGGCCGACACCAATCGCCCATAAGGCATAGCCATAACTGGTTTGAAAAGTGTTGGCTATTTCAAAGGCCGAAAAGCTAAAATGTTCTTTTAGAATATCGACAGCTTTATTGCCGGCCTTTTCGGCTAAGATTTCTATAATGGCACCGCCTAGTAAAGTGCGGAGGCCGGTTTGTATTAATGTTGTTGATGACATAATGTGCTTTTTTTTGTTTTAAAAATGGGCATTCTATAACTATTAGCCATCGGAGTACAACTATGCGTTTGTAGTAGGCGCTTTAGCGCCTTGCGTTTGTAGTAGGCGCTTTAGCGCCTTGCGTTTGTAGTAGGCGCTTTAGCGCCTTGCGTTTGTAGTAGGCGCTTCAGCACCTTGCGTTTGTAGTAGGCGCTTTAGCGCCTTGCGTTTGTAGTAGGCGCTTTAGCGCCTTGCGTTTGTAGTAGGCGCTTTAGCGCTTTAGCGGTACAGCGACGCAAACGCGGATAAGCGAATTGTCAGTAGTAAGTACAGCGAATTACGCGGATAAGCGAATTAGTACAGCCAATTGCGCGGATAAGCGAATTGTCAGTAAGTACAACGAATGACGTGGATAAGCGAATTGTCAGTAAGTACAGCGAATGACGCGGATAAGCGAATTGTTGGTAAGTACAACGAATTACGCGGATAAACGAATTAGTACAGCCAATTGCGC
>NBMI01000359.1 GCA_002085445.1 Candidatus Parabeggiatoa sp. nov. 2 | reverse complement strand
TAATGGCATTGCCCCAGTTGGAACTGTGTGTCCGTAGTAATAAATACGCTTGGGCCGTCATCTTCCTTTAACAACAGCCCATAACTGTAGTGATTACTATAACCTGTTATAACATGCGGCATTTTGACAAGCGTCGCTTGGAGACCTTCCCAACTGAAAGTGCCATCCTTGGCAAGAGAGTGGCATTCAAAATAATCAGTCAGATGCATCATTTTGCCTTCAATACGCCCAAGTCCACCTTTTAGACACTGCTCCCACAATTCCAGCATCGTTTGTTCCTCAATGAACAGCATTGGTTTTTTGTGCATTGGATTAAAAAAAGTGCTAAAGGCTAACCATTCTAAACCGCCAATATGGTCAGCATGTAAATGGGAAATGGACGTTGTAGCCATTGATATTGCATTCAGCGAGGGCAAAACGCGCATCACTGCCGCAATCGAGTAGCAGCTTTTTACCAGTGCGTGCAGTAATCAATATATTGGGTTGATAATAATCTGGTGTAGTAAAAGCGGAGCCGACACCTATAAATTTAATCTTCATGCGCTTATCCTTTTGGCTTCGTCAAGCAGGGTGACTTTCAAATTCGTCAATTTCTCCACAGCGATATCGGCCTGAATCTCAGCCATGTTCATTAACAGTTTTAATACCTTGCCTTCATACTGTTGTTGACTCGCATGTTTCCCTGACAAAATGTTAAACTTAATAGCCAATGGTTGTTGCAGTGCCAACAATTCAGGCGGTTCTTTTTCCGGCAGAAAAATATTAAAATCTCCACCTATTCCTCCGATATCACTGATGATAATAGACTGCTTAACTCCTTTGGGCATGACTTCAAATTGATCGTCTATACGCAAAATGGGGCCACAAGCTTCCAGAGTGCTTTCAGAAACGAATATTTGTCCACCCACCGTATAAGATTCTATGCGTGAAGTCAGGTTCAGATGGCGGCCAATTACCCCGTATTTGGTGCGTTTGTGAGAGCCGATATTGCCAATCACTGCTATGCCGGTGTTGATGCCTATGCCTATAGCGACGTCAGGATAACCCGCTGCGCGGTTGCGTTTGTTGACTTCTTCCATTGCCAGTTGCATTTCTAGCGCACAGGCGACGGTTCGTTGGGCATCATTTTCGCGTTGCGTGGGCGCACCAAAAACGGCTAGGATGGCATCACCGATAAACTCATCAATGGTGCCCTGATACTTTAGGATGATTTCTGTCATCATGTCGAGGTAAATATTAATTATTCCTACCACACTTTCGGCTGGCAATTGCTCACCGAGGGAAGTAAAGCCGCGCAAATCGCTCATCATAATGGACACCAGACGTTTTTCTCCGCCCAGAGACAAACCGTCTGGCGATTCTAAAATCGTATCGACAACTTCATCAGAAAGATAGCGGCCGAAAGTCTTGCGAATAAATTGGTTGGCTTTTTTTAGCTCTTTATTGGCCTTGTCTAGGTTATATTGCAATAACCTTAATTCATTACGTTGTTGAGTTAAAGCGTGTTGGGTTTGCACCCAAGCAGAAGTATCGGCTAATATGACTAACAGTTGTGGCGGTGTATTGTCAGACTCTTCTGGCGTATGGTGCAATAGGGTCAAGTTGAGGTAATAAAGTTCACCATTTGGCCTTGTCCGATTAAGGCTTTCCAGTTGAAAAGTCGGTAACACGCCACTGAGGATGTCTTGTAGTATGTCTTCACAACCGTTTAATTCTGGAATAAATTCCAAAAGTGGTAATGGTGTCGGCAAGTCTTGGATATCAAGAAAGATTGTCGGATCGCCACCATGTTCAAACACGGTTAAGTGATGATTTGCAATGACATAACCTGTTTTTTGTTCGCTGAACAATGATTTTAGTAGTTTTGCTTGCATGTAGTTGTCTATATCCTACAGGACTTATACTGAACAAGGTTACAAATTAAACTTTTCTGTCCGGCACGAGTAGGCGAGAAATCTTTTAACGCAGACCAGATTTCTCGCTCGGTGAGACATGACAAAAGTGCAGATTATGCCCGTGCTAAGTATACGCTGATTGTAACGGATTTTGGGAAGAGGGCGAACGCTTAAGATATCCCCTACATTATTAGGTTAAATATCAATGGGATACCAAAACTATTTGGTAGGGGCGAACATATACTGAACAAATGAGCCTTTTTGTCATGTATTATCCCGACCGTTTTGTAGTAGTCGCTTTAGCGACTCACAAACCGCTCGTTATGTCTCAAAGGGACGATATCTGTGGAAAACAATTTTATCAATCATGAAGGTTGATAGCTTTTGGGTGAGGGCAACCATAAAGGATTGCCCCTACATTACATAACGGTTTGTAGGGCAACCACAAGGGATTGCCCCTACACTTAATGGCATTGATGAGGGAGGGTACGTACAGACTTGGGTGGAAGTTCAGCTTGGAGGCGTTTTTAGCCCAAAGGAATTGTTATAAAAAAAGTAGGTGGATTGCTGGGCAATATCCACCCTAAAGGAATTGTGGGGCAGGTTAGCGCAAGCCTAATCCACCCCAAAAGAATTGTAGGGTAAATTAGCGCGAGCTTAATCCACCCCAAAAGAATTACCCAAAAAAAATGGTAGGGTGGATTGCTGGGCAATATCCACCCTACTATTTTCAAAAAAGGGTATTCAGTCAAGAATGGGTATTCTTTGCAGAACGATCACCAGCCAATCTACTGAGCCTTTGACACCATAAAAGCTACCGCATTTTTGACATCTTCGTCCGGTAAACTGATATTTCCACCCTTGGGTGGCATGGCATTGAAGCCGCTCAAGCTGTGGCTAAATAAAGTGTCCATACCTTGTGTAATACGAGGTGCCCAAGCTTCCTTGTCCCCAAATTTCGGCGCACCCGCCACTGCCGCCAGATGGCATGCCATGCACAGGCTGTTGTAAACTTGCTCCCCTTTGGCTAAATCGAAGCCGCTTAAATTGATTTGAGGGGTATTTTTGCTCGACACCTTAGTGGTCGTTGCGACACCCTCGACGGCACTTGAATCGGTTTTTTGGGAGGTAGCGGCATCGACTGTGCTTGACTCAGCCTTTTGGGAGGTAGCGGCATCGACGGCACTTGACTCAGTCTTTTGGGAGGTAGCGTCGTCTTGACTGCACCCTGCTGTGAAGAGAGAGCCAGCGAGCAGTGTTGAGATGGCCCATATAACGGGAACAGAGGCCGAATGTCTGGTTTTGTGAGTTGTTTTCTGTGTAGATTGATTTGACATGTTATTAATTTCCTTTATCTCCTTTATCGCTGACAGGGAGGCGATAAATCGCCTACTACAAACACTACAAACACTACAAACGGTAAACAAAGTGGGGTATTTTACACTATCTTAGTATAATAATATAATTGTCTGATAGGGAGGCGATAAATCGCCTACTACAAACGACTACAAACGGCAAAATTACCAAATTTAATCCTTAACGTTCAAGGAAAACAATCATGTTAAAAAAGCTCATCATTACCGGCGTAACTGTCTTGGTATTAGTCAGTTGCGGCACTTCGTCGTTGGGACGTAAACAATTAATACTGATGCCCGCAGAACAAATGGATGCCATGGGAAACGAGGCGTTTAAGCAAATCAAGCAGCAAACACCGACAGAGGCAAGCGATGACGTTAATCGCTATGTGACTTGTGTTGCTAACGCCATTCTTAAAGTCAGTGATAGTCCCATGCAATGGGAAATTGTGATATTTCGTGATGACACTGCCAATGCTTTTGCGTTACCGGGTGGCAAGGTTGGCGTACATACGGGTTTATTAGATGTTGCCGAAAATCAACATCAACTAGCCGCAGTTGTTGGACACGAAATCGCTCATGTGCTTGAAAACCACAGTAATGAGCGGGTTTCTCAAGAGTTTGCCGTGCAACAAGGTTTGGGGTTGGCTCAAGCCTTGGGCAATCCACAGTCACAAACCGGTCAAATGTTGATGGGTTTGTTGGGCTTGGGGGTACAGGTGGGCATTACGTTGCCTTATAGCCGCGAACATGAAAGTGAAGCGGATGAGAAGGGCCTCTATTTAATGGCTAAAGCCGGTTTTGACCCCAGAGAAAGTGTCAAATTATGGCAGAACATGAGTCAGAGCGGTGGCGAACAACCCTTAGAATTTTTCTCTACCCACCCTTCGCATGAAACCCGCATGGTTCGTTTAAATCAAGCGATGGATCGTGCTATGAAACTGTATCAGCAAGCTCAGGCGAGTGGGAAAAAACCACATTGTAAATCCCCCTAACATTGGTGGGCTTTCAATGCGAATTAAGAATTTAAAATGAAAAATGTCTAATGAACAAAGACTTATAAAATAACTGTCAATGAAGAGGTTTTTATAAGTTATTGATTTTATAAGATTCAATTTAAGTCTTAATTTGCATCTTCAACAAACTTCTAAGGTTTTCAAAATATTGGAAGTTTTAAAAACCAATTCGTTGTCATCTGGAGTGGATTACGGCCCCCTACATGTCCCCGTGTTTAATGCAAAAAAAACAAAAAAAAAGCCTCTCGCCAAAACCAACAGCGAGAGGCCCAACCACACATAAGGAGATGTCAAAAAACTATTATAGCAATATATATACCATCTGAGTTGATCTGGATCACATATTGCCAAAAAAGGCCCCTCGAACGCCAAGGGGCTTAAGAAACCCTACATGTCCCCGTGTTTAATGCAAAAAAAAACAAAAAAAAGCCTCCCGCCAAAACCAACAGCGAGAGGCCCAACCACACATAAGGAGATGTCAAAAACTATAGCAATATATGTACCAGCTTAGTTGATCTGGATCACAAATTGGCAAAAAAGGCCCCTCAAACGCCGAGGGGCTAAACAGTAAGGAGGAATGTTCTTTTTATAAGCAATATGTATGCCATCTAAGTATTCATTCGCCCAAGTTACCACTCTTTTTTAGAACAGTGATAGGTGACAAACAGGGAAAAGACGTTGCCGAAAAATTGTCATGCGACCGATTTTTGGTGAGTTAAGTAAAATCAGTGACTTATCTCAAGCCAAAATGAATTCGTAATCCTTTGTTTATTTTTAATTCTTCATTATATTTACAGCCTAGCTCAAAAAATGGCAAAGCGCAAATGGCGAGTAGTGAACGGCTCATTCGCAACTTGAATGATGAATGGTGAATGATGAATGGTGAATGATGAATTGTGAATTGAACGGCTCATTCGCAACCTGAATTATATTTACAGCCTAGCTCAAAAAATGGCAAAGCGCAAATGGCGAGTAGTGAACAGTTCAGTCGCAATTTTAATCGCAATTTGCAATGATTAATGAGAAAAAATCCACATAAGTGACAAGTCTTAATTTAGAGGATAACTTAAAATGACTGATGCAGAATTTGCCTTCTGGCTACTTTTTATGTTGAGTTTTGTTGTCTTACCGATTAAGCCTTTTTTCAGATATCTATTTGAAGTCTTTACAAAAAACGGACAACGGGATACCTCGCCTTGCGTCGAGGAAGAAGGCGACAGTGAAAGGCACTATTCACAACTCTACCGCCCCTGTGATAAAAAATACCCTAAAATTGTTAAACTGTCTAATAATGCTAAGTCTATCAATTAAGGATTTTAATTGTGAATTGTGAATGATGAATGATGAATGGTGAATGATGAATGATGAATGATGAATGGTGAATGGTGAATGATGAATGATGAATGGTGAATGATGAATGGTGAATTGTGAATGGTGAATTGTGACGTAAACGAATGAATATGCTTATTTAGTGAGCTTCTCAATATTTAACTCAAGCAGCAATTCATTTTCACCCTTTTGAAGTACGTTCCGTCTATTTTATAAATGTCAAATTGTTGACAGCATTACATCACCAAACCCAGTTTAAAAACGGGGTTTT
>NBMI01000358.1 GCA_002085445.1 Candidatus Parabeggiatoa sp. nov. 2 | reverse complement strand
CACTGGTTCGAGGAGGCCGAGAGTTGTGCCCAGTTAAGGAGAATGGGGATTCTTCCACGAGAGGTAAAACTCCTAGCAACCGGCGTGAACTTAACCGCCACGGTGAATGGGAGCGGAGTAGACTTAACCTTAACCACCTCTGCTGAACCCGATACGGCACTGCTGAGCATCCTCCGTGGCGAAAAGCTTGAGAATGGCGGAACGAAGATAAATGTGGTGTGTGATTTTCCCAGTGGTGGTTCCCCATACACCTGCACAGACACCGTTGTAGGAGACAATTACCGAGTATTAGAAACCGAATATGATGGTGATCTCATTGTTTACGACGAAGTGACACCGAATAATCACAGCAAGCGGTATCCTCAAGAAAAACGATCATGACGGGTTGTTGATTTAGGACAATTAAAATAAAATAGCTTCATAGTATTTTGCTACGGAGCTATTTTTTTGCATGGCGATAGCACCTTGTGGGGCGCATTCCCAAAAAAAGGGCCATTATCAATCATACCTTAGTACAACGGATACACGTTCCGAAACGGATAAGACTTTCCTAGCTTACCACCTATCAGTTTTCAAAAATCGGTACTTTGATTTTAAATTACGTCAAATCAAAGTTATAAAGTGTGCGTTGGCATGTTGATGTCGCCCATTTATAAACTGATAGGTGATAAGGCTTTCCTAGAGATTTTCCGGTTGGCGTTTCCTAGATTAGAGCGATCGCGTTCATGGCCCCAAAAGTGTCGCCGCCGCGATGAAGGGTAGCCTTTTTATCCGTTTATTTCGCGTATCCGTTGTACTATCCGTGAAAATGAGAATGCACCCCACCTTCTGTACAATTGAATTAACCAAAATCGTACTTATAATTAATCTAATCTTGTCATTTTTCATTAACATTTTCATTTTTCATTTTTCATTTTTCATTAAAAAAACAGGGCACTTCGGTGATAGGAATGAAAAAAAACCATCTATTATTATCTTTCTGCCTCTCCGTATTGATAACAATACCGCCCCTAGCCACTGCCCAGAGCCTTGGCACCCATTGTTGGCAACAAGCGCCCTTTGCTCACATTCTCTGTTTTGACGTGAATGATGTCAATGGACGATATTTTTCCATTGTGGGCGAAAATATTGTTGAAGGTGCCAGTTACCCGGTTGACGGTTCAGCGTTATTTGATAACAATCATAACGTATTTCGCCTGTCATTTACCCAAAATCTGGGCGGTACTTTTGTGTTTGAGAATGCCGTTACGATTGATCCAACAACGTTAAGTGGCACTTGGACGGATGAATTACGCTTATTTAGTACAGCGAATTACGCGGATAAGCGAATTGGGGGCCGGATATTCGTGCAACTAATTACGCTTATTTAGTACAACTAATTACGCTTATTTGGTACAACTAATTACGCTTATTTAGTACAGCGAATTACGCGGAATTACGCTTATTTAGTACAGCGAATTACGCGGATAAGCGAATTGGGGGCCGGATATTCGTGCAACTAATTACGCTTATTTAGTACAACTAATTACGCTTATTTAGTACAGCGAATTACGCGGATAAACGAATTGGGGGCCGGATATTCGTGCAACTAATTACGCTTATTTAGTACAGCGAATTACGCGGATAAGCGAATTGGGGGCCGGATATTAGTACAACTAATTACGCTTATTTAGTACAGCGAATTACGCGGATAAGCGAATTGGGGGCCGGATATTCGTACAACTAATTACGCTTATTTAGTACAGCGAATTACGCGGATAAGCGAATTGGGGGCCGGATATTAGTACAACTAATTACACTTATTTAGTACAGCGACACAAACGCAGATAAACTACGAACGATTTGTGTGCATAGAGTTGGACAGAGAGGCTGGGGTGTGTAAGCCCAAAATCACAACCGTTTGCAGTATAATTCGTTTATCCGCGTAATTCGTTGTACTAAGCAATTCGATGTACTAAGCACACACATCCAATTCGTTTATCCGCGTAATTCGTTGTACTAAGCAATTAGCCGACTCGCACCACCCATTGATCTCTACAAGGAGAAAAAAAACCCATGTTCCGTCAAACTTTCCCAACCCTGTTACCCCTTTTATTACTTGGCACGACAATTTTTCCCAATCATGCCGTTGCCACCAATCACCCCTATCTCCTCATCGAAGAAGATGAGAATGGACTCACATTAGAGCTCACCCGCCCACCCGTTCAACTAGAAACTGTCCAAACAACGGCTCAACCCTGCTACCGGATTCATATCCCAGCCTGGGGAAAAACACTTGAGCCCGGCTATCCCGAATTGCCAGTGAAAAGCGTTTTGATGCAAGTGCCCCAACACGGTGAGCTCAATACACAAGCCTTTGAAATACAATACAAAACCGTGAAAAACGTTGACTTGTGCCCGGTGCCCGTGCCGCGGGTGTCGGAAAGCGGAGCAATCACCTTTCAATTTGTCAGAAATGAAGCCGCCTATCAAACCGAGGCTTTTTTCCCAAACACGCTGGTAAAAATCGGCGCACGGGAGATTTTGCGCAGCGTTCCAGTCAGCCGGCTACAGATTTTCCCGTTTCAGTGGAATCCCGTGACAAAAGAGTTGCGCTACGCCGATAAAATCCGCTTTAAAGTCCAAATCCTCCCTAACTCCCATTTTTCAAAAGCGGAAACTGACGCGGTTAGAGGAGATTTAATGTTGTCGCCCGGTTTAAACTTCCAAGGTTTTCAAAACATTGGAGATTTCACTCTAAGAAGCGCGAAACAAAAAGATTCGGCCCCCGTTGAAGAAACCACCAGACACGTCAAACAAAGCGACGCTCTGCGAATCGAAATCACCGAAGAGGGCATTTACAGACTTTCCTACGAAGACTTAGCCGAAGCCGGGCTACAACCCCAGTTGATGAATCCTGAACGCTTGCGTCTTTTTAACCAAGGCGAAGAAGTGGCTATCCGAGTGATTTCTCAAGATAGCTCGCTGTTTCAGCCCGGCGACACTCTCGAATTCTACGCACAAGGCATCAACAACAGCTTCACCAATACCAATGTCTATTGGTTATATTGGCGAAAAAAAGGTTTTGGTAAGCGACTCGCCCAAATTGACGGAACGGTAACTGGACAAGGTGAAGCCATCAACGCTTTTTATGAACATCTTCATATTGAGCAAAATAACCAATTCTGGCTAGAAACGCCCGGTGCGCCAGAGCAGGATTACTGGTTTTGGAGCAGACTCAATGCCTCAGACGTTAAAAAATATACCGTTGAAGTGCCTGCCCCATTTTCTGAACCCACTGAGGCCGTTGTTCGGCTTAAATTTCAAGGGCGTTCTACAGCATCACCGCATCCCAATCACCACACTTTGATTAAATTAAACGGCACCGTGATTGGAGATGAATTGTGGGATGGCGACTCAACATACACACAAGAAATGCGCGTGTCCTCAGAACTCTTAGTGGCGGGAAAGAATACGCTCACCGTTGAAATGCCCGGCGACACCGGTACCGTCGTCGATGTGATTTACCTCGACTGGATAGAAGTAGACTATTGGCGGACTTTTGAAGCGGTAAAAGACCGTTTGCGATTAAACATCGAAGCTTTGCCCCAAGAAAATCAGGTAGCCGTGACAAAACTAAGCCAACCAGACATTGTCATTTATGACATCAGCAATCCCTTTGACGTGGCTGAAGTCGTCAATTTTGCGGTCGAAGGCGAAAAACGGGATTATCAAGCCACGTTTGAAACGCCGGCGGCCTCTGAAAAAACTTATTATGTTTCAACCACTCAGCAAATAAAATCGCCACCAAGCATCACGCCTTGGAAGCCAGCCAATCTCAACGGGCCTAAAAATGGGGCCGATTATATCCTTATTACTGATAAGGACTTTTTAGAGGCCGTGCAACCGTTAGCCGAATTACGCCGCCGACAAGGCTTGCGCGTCAAAGTTGTCAGTGTCCAAGACATCTATAATGAATTCAACGATGGCTTATTTAAGCCGGCAGCCATCAAAGAATTTTTGCAATATGCCTACCACAATTGGAGCCGCCCGGCACCGACTTATGTGTTTTTGGTTGGCGATGCCAATTTGAATTACAAGAAAAAGACCAAAAAAGGCAATCGAGTGCCCGCACATTTGTCAGCGTCTTATGAAGGCTTAACCCCGGATGACAACTGGTATGTCAGTGTGGATGGTAACGACATTTTGCCCGATATGTATATTGGCAGAATTCCAGGCAACACTCAAGAAACGGTAGCCCAATTGATTGACAAAATCATCCGTTTTGAAGAATCCACCGTTGAAAATCCGCGCAAGGTTTTGCTGATAGCGGATAGTAACAGTGACTTTGAGGATTTAAATGAGAGTATCTTTGACTATCTCCCGGCTGGATTTAATGCCGATAAGATTTACTTGCGCTCTTATTTGGCAAACGTGGATAAAGATGGGCGGGATGAAAAAATAGCCCAAGCCAGCCAAGACATTAGTGCCAGTTTCAATAACGGCGTGATGCTGAGCAACTACATTGGGCACGGCGTGATGGATAGATGGAGTCAAGCAAAGGGCTTATTCAAGCCCGAAGATGTCCAGAATCTCAGCAACGAAGAACGGTTAGCCTTTGCGCTGATGCTGACTTGCATTAACGGCTATTTTGCCGATTCCAGTAAATACTCGTTTGCCGAAGAGTTTCTACTGGCACGGGGTGGCGCGATTGGTGCGTTTGCTCCGAGCAATGTGAGTTACGCATGGGAAGACATGATTTTGGCAAATGAAATTTTTTCGCTCATTTTTGAACAAGGCAATAGAGTACTGGGTGCCATTACCACGCAAGCCAAGATAGCGGCTTATGAACAAGGCGTTTCGCAAAACGCGCTAAAAATGTTTACGCTGTTTGGTGATCCTGCCGTGAGTTTGAAAGCGTGGTAAGTAAGTACAGTACAGCGAATTACGCGGATAAGCGAATTGGTGAGTGTAACTAATGACGCTCAGTACAACTCGCTCAGTACAACGAATTACGCGGATAAGCGAATTGGTGAGTGCAATTAATT
>NBMI01000357.1 GCA_002085445.1 Candidatus Parabeggiatoa sp. nov. 2 | reverse complement strand
CCTCCTACTGGGGAAAACTTAGAACCTATCCGAAAACCCGGTCATCAATCTGATAAAAACCGAGTGTTTTCAAAACCCTTGGTTTATCATCAGACGCTTTCTGATCAGCGCCTAAAAGGCGCTTGGGAAACGGAATATGACTTGACACTCAATCTTTATGTCGAAGCACTGGAAGCAGAATACTTAAACACCAACCACGAACGAGCCGAACAACTTTATCAAGTCGTCCTGCAACAAGCCAAGACAGTACTAGACAAAGTCAAAGTGTACGAATTCAAAATCGTGTTTTACGCGACTCAAAACCAGATGCCAGCGGCGATAGATACCGGATTACAAGTGCTGGAAATGCTAGGGATATCCTTGTCAGAATCTCCCCCAAAGGCTCTGATGATTGAAAATCTCTACAACCTACCCGAAATGACGGCCCCTGACAAACTGGCAGCCATGCGGATATTGGTGAATCTATTTACGCCGGTTCATGTGAGCAATCCCTCACTACTACCGCCGCTGACATTCACCATGCTCAAGCTTTGCATCCAGCACGGAAATTCGCCCCAAGCCGCTCTCGCTTATGTTTTTTACGGGATACTCCAGTGTACGGGGGAAGATATTGAATTAGGTTATCAGTTTGGCAAACTCGCTTTGCGAGTTTTAGAACGATTTGATGCCAAAGAAATCGCGTGTAAAGTACACAACTTTTTCAATGGTTTTATTAGATACTGGAAAGAACATGCTTCTGATTCCGTAGAAGCACTCGCTGAAACCGTTCAACTTGGACTAGAAACCGGCGATATAGAATTTGCTTGTTATGCGGCCCTCCACTACGGTTCCAATATCTTCTTACTCGGAAAACCTTTGAAATCGGTTCATCAAGAGCAGAGGTCGTATCTAAGCCTCATTCATAAATTAAAAAATGAATTTTCGCTGCATTACGCGACAATGTGGATGCAGTTAGTCATCAACTTAAGTCACAGCGAGGTTGCCAACCCAAAACATCTCATTGGTGAATTTTTTAATGAAAAAGAAATGCGGCCCATTTTACAAAAAATGAAAAATGTCACCTTGCTATTTCGCTTCCATCTGGCAAAAGCTATGCTCTGTTACTTATTCAAAGATTACGCACAAGCGATTGCCAATGCCTCTTTGGCAGAAAACTACGAGCAAGGTGCGGTCGGGTTAATGCACATTGTCCACAATCCGTTTTACTATTCTCTGGCTCTCCTTGCACTGTATCCCACAGCTTCCAGCCGCGAAAAAACAGAATACCTAGAAAAAGTAGCCGCCAACCAGCATAAAATGAAACGGTGGGCTAACCAGGCTCCGATGAATTTTCAACACAAGTACAACTTAGTTGAGGCCGAAAAAGCGCGAGTTTTGGGACAAAATTGGATCGCGGCCGAACTTTATGAACTTGCCATCACCGGTGCTAGAAACAACCAATATATTCAAGAGGAAGCTTTAGCTTATGAATTAGCCGGCGAGTTTTATCTAGGGCAAGGCATGGAAAAGTTTGCCCAAAACTATCTGCGTGATGCTCACTATCGCTATCAACAATGGGGAGCGATGGCTAAAGTTAAGGACTTAGAAGAAAGATATTCCCAATGGCTGGTAGAAATGTCGGCGGCAATAGGTATGAGAGACATGCCAACGATGATTACCCACCTCTCAACGAGCATTCGATTAACTGAAGCTTTAGATTTAGCCACCGTGATGAAAGCATCGCAAGCCATTTCGGGAGAAATTGTGCTTGACAAATTACTGGCAAAGATGATGAAAATAGTCATCGAAAATGCCGGGGCTGAGCGCGGTTTTCTTATTATGGACAAAGATGGAAAATGGGTTATTGAGGCGGAGGGCGCGATTGAGAAAGATGAGGTGACTGTGTTGCAATCTATTCCCATAAATCCCCACCAACCCTTTACGAAAGGGGGGAAAGTCCCCCCCTTTGAAAAAGCGGGGCGAGGTGGGATTTCCGTTGAAAAAGAGGGACTAGGGGGGATTTCCCTCCCAACAACCATTATCAACTACGTGGCTCGCACCCACGAGAATCTCGTTCTCAATGATGCACAAGGCGACAGCCTCTTCTGGCAAGATAACTACATCGTCACCAAACAACCAAAATCAATCTTAGCGCACCCCTTGCTCAATCAAGGCAAGCTGATCGGTATTTTATATTTAGAAAACAATCTTACCACCGGTGCCTTTACACCTGACCGATTGCAACTCATCAATATGCTTTCGGCTCAACTCGCTATCTCTATTGAAAACGCCAGCCTTTACAATAATTTAGAGAACAAAGTCGCAGAACGAACCCAAGAACTGTCGGCCGCACTTGACAATCTCAAAGCCACCCAAGCTCAACTGATCGAAGCTGAAAAAATGGCCGCCTTAGGCAACCTCGTTGCGGACGTTGCCCACGAAATCAATACCCCGGTTGGCATTGGTGTCACGGCCGCTTCACAACTGGATGAACTGACTAAAGAAATGCAACAATTATATAAAAAAGGCTGCATGAAGCGTAGCGATTTAGAAAATGACTTCAACGCTGCCAATCAAGGCCATGCGCTGGTTCTCAAAAACTTAGTCCGTGCCGCTGACTTAATTAAACGCTTCAAACAAGTGGCGGTGGTTCAAACGAATGAGCCGCGACGCACTTTTTCGCTCAAAAATCACCTCAATAAAATTAAGGCCACTTTACAACCAAAACTGAAAGAGTCGCAAATTCAGGTGACGATAACCTGTGAAGATATCACGCTATTCAGCTACCCCGATGTCTTTTCCCAAATCATCACCAACTTAGTAATGAACTCCATTCAACACGGATTCAGCGCAGAGGCGGGAGAAGTCACGAAAGAAAAACAGATTACGATTGAAGCGACAACCACACACACTCCTAACTCCTCTATCGATATGAATCCACCTCATAACTCCCCTGTTGAGAAGGGCCGGGGGTGTGTTAGCCCTCTTGAGAGGGGCCAGGGGAGTGTTGGAAATGAATTAATCTTGCGCTATTCTGACAACGGCAAAGGCATCCCGGCCGACATTATCAACAAAATTTTTGAGCCCTTTTTTACGACCTCTCGTCAAAGCGGTAGCACTGGATTAGGACTACATATCGTTTATAATTTAGTCACGCATAAATTGAACGGCACTATCCGTTGCCAAAGTATAGTGGGTACGGGAACAACTTTTACCGAGACATTTATGTTAACAAAAGTTAACAATAGCACACTTTCCACCATCGGCGGATCGTGAGGAGGTATCTCTCAAAGCCTTAAGCCTTAGTCAAGACGCATAGATGATGTTAATTACCTTGGTTCTCGGTATTTAACCTCATCGAATTGCACGGTTGCAATTGACCTACGCTCGCCATTTTACCTAACCAACGGTTTTTGGTTAGAACCACACACCCAACATTGACTATAAGGGCTTGAACCAAAAATTCAAGAGCCTTGTGTCTTAGCAGCGCTGTGTGGGTTCGGATTGAGTGTAATTGGTATATTTTGTGAGTGTTTGTTAATAAATTATGTACTATGCTTCAACCCTTAAAATGCATAAAACATTAGAGTAAAAAAATGACTCAAGAAGATAAACTCAAAGTAAAAAAATGACTCAAGAAGATAAACTCAATTTTCAAGACGACGATGATTTTTTCGCACCAGAGGACAACGCTAACGAACAACAGCTTGACGCTTGGGAAATGCTCATTGTTGATGACGAAGAAGATGTCCATCAAGTCACGCAATTTGCGCTCTCGAATTATGTTTTTCAAGGCAAGCGATTAGCAATGATAAATGCCTATTCAGCCGAAGAAGCCAAGACACGACTCCAACAACATCCTGATATTGCTATTATTATATTGGATGTGGTCATGGAAACCAACGATGCTGGCTTAAAATTGGTGGAATATATTCGTGACGCCCTACGAAATCGCTTTGTTCGCATTATCCTGCGTACCGGCCAACCGGGTTACGCACCAGAACAAGAAGTGATTCTCAAATACGACATCAACGATTACCAAAACAAAACAGAATTGTCTAAAACAAAGTTTTTTACCGTCGTTACTGCCGGCTTGCGCTCTTATTCAGACATGATCACGATTGAATCCTATCGGCTACATCTGGAAGAAAGAATAACAGAACGTACCGCAGAACTAGTCAAGCTCAATCAGGACAAAAATGAATTTTTAGGCATTGCGGCGCATGACTTGAGAAATCCCCTGTCGGCCATTCAAGGCTACGCCGAAGAAATTATAGAATATTTGGATGAAATGCCTCAAGAAGAAGTGATTGAATTGACACAAAAAATTGCACTCAGTTCCCGGCAAATGTCAGAATTACTCACCAACCTACTTGATGTGAACGCGATTGAATCGGGGAAAACCTATTTATCACTACAAGAACATGACACAGGGTGCGCTGCGAAATACAAGACGAAGGCCCCGGGCTGAGTCAAGCCGATCAACAAAAACTCTTTGGCAAATTCACCCGCCTAACGGCTCGCCCCACCGGTTGCGAACATTCGACAGGTTTAGGCTTATTCATCGTCAAAAGATTAGCTGAAGCCATGAATGGCAAAGTATGGTGCGAAAGTGAATTAGGACAAGGAGCAACGTTTATTGTCGAATTTCAGGAGTCCAAACTTTGGAGTCCAAAGCTTTAGCTTTGGCAGTCGTCCAAACTTTGGAGTCCAAAGCTTTAGCTTTGGCAATCGTCCAAACTTGAGTTTGGCAGTGCCAGACGGGTGCATTCCCATTTTCCGGGTATCCCATATAACTCATTGATTTTACAGGCGACCAAATGAAGGTAGGATATCGTGTCATTTCTTAGAATGCGAGAAATCTGACAATATTTCTCCTAACGTCGAAATGACAAAGTCTGGTTTTTTGGGAATGCGCCCGTGCCAGACTCAATGCTAAGCAAGTTGCTCAAGCCATAAGCTGAGAGAGAGCTACTCAACCCTAACGGGTTGTAACTTTTGATATCGAGGCCTTGGCAAAAGCCAAGGCTTTTGCTTAACTTAATAGCAGTGAGTACCAGAGTAGTTTGACAGTGCCAAGTTCAGTAGTTGAAAATGATCCTAAAAATAATTAATCGCCTTGACGGGGTAAGTTAGTACTAGGCAATTGCTCGCCTTTGGTGGGCCAATTAGCAGTAGGCAATTGTTCGCCTTTGGTGGGGCAATTAGTCGTAGGCGATTGCTCGCCTTTGGTGGGCCAGTTAGTCGTAGGCAATTGCTCCAATGCCATTAAGTTAAGGGCAACCACAAGGGATTGCCCCTACAGTTAAGGGCAACCACAAGGGATTGCCCCTACAAACCGTTATGTAATGTAGGGGCAATCCTTTATGGTTGCCCTCACCCAAAAGCTTAACTTAATGGCATTGAGGCAATTGCTCGCCTTTGGTGGGCCAGTTAGTCGTATACAATTGTTCGCCTTTGGTGGGCCAGTTAGTCGTATACAATTGTTCGCCTTTGGTGGGCCGGTTAGTCGTAGGCGATTGCTCACCTTTGGTGGGCCAGTTAGTCGTATACAATTGTTCGCCTTTGGTGGGCCAGTTAGTCGTATACAATTGTTCGCCTTTGGTGGGCCAGTTAGTCGTA
>NBMI01000106.1 GCA_002085445.1 Candidatus Parabeggiatoa sp. nov. 2 | reverse complement strand
ACTGAGTAAGACCACTTGGGGGGAGCCGTGTGAGGGGAAACTTTCACGCACGGTTCTGAAGACCAGTCCCTTATGGCGACATAAGGGGCTGAGTTTAACATTGAATCATACAAAACCAAGGCAGGCCACAGACGATACAATGTCGCCGCCTATCTTGGTCAACAAAAACAAAGCACCACCATCTGCTATTGCAGAGTCTCAAGTCCAAAACAACGAGACGATCTTAAAAGACAAGTTCAATTCATGCGAGAGCAGTACCCAGGAGCCGAAATCGTCAAAGACGTTGGAAGTGGACTCAACTATAAGCGTCGTGGGCTTAAATCCTTACTGGAACGAGCAATGCGCGGAGAACAACTCCAAATTGTGGTTGCCCACAGAGACCGACTCGCAAGATTTGGATTCGAGCTTATTGAATGGATTGTCCAAAAAAACGGTGGAAAAATCTTGGTTCTCAAGCAGACTAATCTTTCCCCAGAACAGGAGCTCACAAACGAGGGGCGATGCATCCTCCATGTCTTCTCATGCAGAATGCACGGACTTAGAAACTACAAAACCCAAGTCCGCAAAGTTCTGTCAGAACAAGAAACAAAAGCGGAATGATTGTAGGTACTTGGTTTTCAACGAAACCATTAAGTATCTTCGCTCTTGTATGAATTATTTTCCGACTGTGACTGAGGTAAAAAATGATTTGTTGATTAATATTGACTTGCCTAAATGGTGTGATGACATACCTTTAAGAATCAAAGCAAAAGCAGTTAAAGAGGCGCACCAAGCTTTTAAATTGGCCGAAGCTAATCCGCCGATAAGAGCCAAAACTATTAAGCTTGAGCCAACCTCAGAGCAAAAAAAGACATTCAAAAAATGGAATGACTGCAGTCGCTATGTCTTCAATCAAACGATTGACTACATTCGCACTTGTGTTAATTTTTCACCATCTTGGATGGAAATTAGGCTGGACTTACTAAAACAATTACCCTCATGGTGTGATGATGTACCTTTTCAGATTAAGGGAAATGCCGTCAAGGAAGCACACCAAGCTTATTGGAAAGCGAAAGCGCACCCTAAATTTAGGAGTAGGAAAAATCCAACGCAGTCTTGTTACATTCCAAAGAGTGCGATAAAAAAAGCCGGGATTTATCCGCGTACACAAGTCAGGAACTTACATTATATCGAAGCTTTGCCAAACGAGCCATTAGATGGTCGGTTGGTTTATCAATATCACGAATGGTTTTTGTGCGTACCTCAAAAAATAGAAACCCACGTAGCCGAGAACCAAGGGCGTGTGGTTGCTCTTGACCCAGGGGTGCGAACATTCCAGACGTTTTATTCTGAATTTCTTGCTGGACATATTGGGTATGATGACTTTGGGCGCATGAGCGCGTCTTTGTTTTTACTTAGATGACTTAATTTCTCGTACTACCAAGGCAAAAAGTAAAGCCAAAAGGCGCCTGAAAATAGCCCAGTCCAGAATGAGAAAGAAGATTAAAAACCTGATCAAAGAGATTCACTTTAAAACCGCGCGTTTTTTTGTGGACACCTTTGATGTCATTTTGTTGCCTACTTTCGAGACCAGTCAGATGACTGGGAAAAAGAATCGCAAGCGCAAGTTACGTTCTAAAACTGTTAGGGCGATGCTGACTTGGTCGCATTATCAATTCAAGGTGCGCTTGAAAAACAAAGCCCTTGAGTTTGGTAAAAAAGTGATCGACGTGTGCGAAGCCTACACCAGCAAGACTGTGAGTTGGAGTGGCGAAATTAAGAAAGTAGGTGGGTCAAGAGTAATCAAAGCAGGTGGCATAAAAATGGACCGTGATTTGAATGGCGCCAGGGGCATTTTCCTGCGCTCATTGGTCGATTCGCCAGTATTGATGGCAATGCTTAAATGATTGCCTTAAGCGCCTAGATGGATCGGGCTTTGAGAGATACCTCCCCTTCGGGGCATGTTAGCAATTGTTAATATTTGTTAATAAAAATGTATCGGTAGTGGATATGCGAATTAAGGGTTAAATTGAATATTATAAAATCAATAACTTATAAAAACATCGTCATTGAAAGTTATTTTATAATTTTTATTTTTTCAGCATTCGCATTGGATATGGCTTCGCTTTCTACCTGACAAACCGCACTGAACAACGAATATCGAGCGGAAAAATGAAAACTGAAAAATCTCGGAGGAAACCTGTGGAATCATGTAGGGTTGATCTACGTGTCAACTGGGGTGATGAAAAGGAGGTTCCAACGGGTTCTAAAACTTGATCCCATTTTTATTCCTTTTGAAGTTTTATTATTTTAAAAACAAGTATTCTTTAATTCATTAATCATTAATCATTAATCATTAATAATTTTCACCACCCCACGTGTCAACCCTTTTCGATGGGTCTCCCCAAAATCCGTTATAACATGGAAACAAACATTACAAAGACAATTATAAGCAATGTGCCATAAACAGAAAGCACAGTAACACCACCAACCGCGGCGGTTTTTGTGGCACTGATTTTCTTTTTCTCTATTTTCGCAATCTCTTTAAAGGGAATGGTTTCACGAGTGCCAACGATAGCTTCTTCAGTGATGTCAACCACTTTAAATGTGATAGTCGTTCCATCAGTGGTGTGGACTTTGATAACCTCGCCTTTTTCAAAATGGCGTGTCACTTCCGTTGGCGTGGGTTCAATTTCGCGCATGGTAGTGCATGCGCTGAACGTGATTGTGACAAGGAACGTTTGCCCACAATACTGTTTTCAGTAATTTCAACGATTTCAAATTCATAAATGGTGTCATCAACCGTGTGAACGGTGATAGTATCACCGACTTTGAAGTGTTGCTGCGCGGCTGTCGGTGTTGGCTCAATGGTACGCATAGAAGTGCAGCCAGTGAGCATGAGTAAGACAACCATCGCGCTTGTTAAGCAAGATTTTAACAAAGTTAGCCCTCCGTTAGTGGGAGAAGTGTGCGGTAGTGGATATGGCTTCGCTTTCTACCTGACAAACCGCACTGCACAACGAATTAATAATGAAAAATGAAAAATGAAGAATGAACAAAGATGTCGTTTCGTTTTCGACGATAGGAGAAAGCTTGAGAAATCTTGAGAAACCTTATAAAATAATTTTAAATCAAGACGGTTTTATAACTCATTGATTTTTTATGATTCAATTCAATCCTTAATTCGCATAATAAATAGGTTTTTAGTATAAATTAAAATAGTGCCTAACTCAAACTCTGGTGAGAGTACAACGGATTTGGGGATTAAACGGATTTTTTCTTAAAATGGTTGAAAGTCAACTCAAAGGTGATAGTACAACGGATTTTTGGAATAAACGGATTTTTTCTTATAAGTAAGTGGGTAAACAAAAGTCTTTTTGAGGCTCATAACGAGCGGATTGTGAGTCGCTAAAGCGACTACTACAAACCGTCACCAAAAAGGATTTATGCGTACCTACTTACAACGACACTTGAGATAAACGAATTCGTTTATCCGCGTAATTCGTTGTACTATCCGTTTATCCGCGTAATTCGTTGTACTTATCCGCGTAATTCGTTGTACTATTCGTCTATCCGCGTAATTCGTTGTACTATTCGTTTATCCGCGTAATTCGCTATACTATTCGTTTATCCGCGTAATTCGTTGTACTTATCCGCGCAATTCGTTGTACTTATCCGCGTAATTCGTTGTACTATTCGTTTATCCGCGCAATTCGTTGTACTTCCTTTAATCCAAACTGTCCAAAATCAACTAATGGGTTATGAAAAATTTTAAGGGTACCACAGCAAAAGACATCTATTCATTTCCTCACATTAATCTCCCTATGTATCCGTTAGAGGGTGAAATAAAACCGAGTAACAGGTTTTATTATTCTCTGATGAATGAGATATCTAGAGATTTTAGTGCGAGTACTTTAATCCCAGTATCTAATGGATTGAATTATTTAGTACTTCCTTATTCAACCCGTCTGATGGAATTGTTTGATTATTATCAGTATACGTATGGGAAAGAATGTGTAGGAGACTTAAATAATTTAGTATTCACCGATAATAAGAAGTATAAGGAAGTCGCAGAGAGACTGGCTCAACAAACCGGAAAAAAGATCATTTCTCATCTTCCTTATATCGATGAAAAATTCAGTTATTATGATCCAGAAAAACAGGCTTACCTCAATAGTAAAAAGAATCTGGAATTTTTGACGACTGCGATTCCTAAGCGTGTGGTTGTCCATTCTGATTTATTAAAGACGGTTTTATCTGAAATGGACTTTCCAGTTTATTTGAAGGGGGTTCATGGTATTGGTGGTAATTATGTGGTGAAACTCAATTCGATTAAAGAATTGGAAAATCATAGCAAGTTGTTATCTTTAATGTCTGAGGTTGTTATAGAAGAACGTTTTGAGCACGATTTGAATTTTAACGTCCAATGTTGTATTTCTTCGGCAGGAGAACTTTCTTTTTTAGGGTATTCCACGCAGTTACTCTCAGAAACGCTACACATCGGAAATTGTGTCTATTTAAATAGCACCTTTGAGCATCTTCCTGCTCCTGTTCAATTGATTACTGAAGAAGCCTGTCAATCGGCGTACCGTTTAGGTTACTCTGGTTTAGTCGGTTTAGATATTCTTTATAGACAGAGGGATAATAGGGCGGTTTTGATCGATCCCAATTTTAGGTGGAATGGTTCAACGACTGCCAATTTATTAGGTAATATCATTTTTGAGAAGACAAAGCAAAATTATATGTTTTGGTTGGGATTTTCTACCACACGGTATGATAAATTTTCTGATCTATTAACAAAATTTCGTCGTCATCTTGATAATGGCGAAATTTTTATAATAGGTGGAGTCAATCGTGAGATGGAAAATAATTTTGTTCTCGGTTTAGCTTTGGTTGGAAGTAGACTAGTTGATTTAGAAGAAAACCGGAAATTCTGTTTGGAGAATTTATAGCTATGAGCCAGTAGCTTGAGCTACTGGCTAAAAGCTAAAGTACTCTAAAGGGTACTCAAAATGTTTTCGTATCTGAAAGATGTTCGGATAAACTCAATAACTACAGGGATTGCATATAAGCAAGGATTAGTAAAGGATAACTACAGGGATTGCATTAAAGCCACGGATTAATAAAAAAGGATAAAATCGCTTGAGAGGCCACTCAGTTTAATTTTATCTTTAATTATCAAACGATTACCCTGAGTATGAGGCCTATCGGTGCGGGAATCCGTCTCGATTAAATCCTTTATTATATACAATCCTTGTCGTTCTTGATGGCTTGTCGTTGGTAAGTTCTAAGGTGAATCTGTTCGTTCATGACTTCAATCCATTGTAGTTGAGTCATTGAGTCGATAGACAACAAGAGGTAGTTATTATGAGTTATCCTGGCATTCAACGCGTTTTAGATGAAAAAGGCACTATTACCAGTGTCATTGTGCCTATTGATATTTGGCGAGAGATACAATCAGAAGAAAAGGAAACGGCCTACTTGCTCAAAAGTGAGGCTATGAAACAACGGCTGTTGGCCGCTAAAAATCGTCGTGAAGGCATTGACTTCGAGGTGGCTTGTGAAAAACTTGGAATTTGATTCGGCTACATTACAACGGAAATACAACGGATTGACGGAATAAACGGATTGGGCAATAACTACAGGGATTGCATTAAAGCCACGGATTATACTTAGCACCGGCACAAATTGCGCTTTTGTCATTTCGACTTAAGGAGAAATCTTATTGAAATAGTTCCATTGTTAGAGCTCAAACGACATGACAAAAAAGCTCCGTTTATGGCAGTGTTCAAGTTTAATTTTATCTTTAATTATCAAACTATTACCATGAGTATGAGGCCTGTCGGTGCGAACAATCCGTCTCGATTAAATCCTTTATTATATACAATCCTTGTAGGTTGTACTCGCATGGAAAACATGGAATAACGACTAAGTCCTTGGATGGTCGTATTAACATAACGATATTTAAACAATGCGAATTAAGGGTTAAATTGAATCTTATAAATTCAAATTCTTCAACACAGAGACACAGAGTTGCACAGAGAAGTCCTTGGGTTTATAACTCTGTGAAACTCTGTGGCACTCTGTGGACTCCGTGTTGAAAATCAAATCATGGCCCACAAAATATTTTATTAACAAATTGACGCTCTGATTTGGGGGCCATAAATCAAGGATTTATAAAAACTTCTGATTGAGAAGTTATAGAAAAAATCTAACGCACGCAAATGACGCTTGCATGCGCCACGCATAATTTAGACCGCATTGGCTTGTTTTATCCCTTTTGCCACTTTGAAGAGTAGGTATAGACGTTCCATTGCCTCTTCAATACAATTTTCATCGGGCAAATCCTGAAGGGTATGTAAAACCAATTCTTTTTCGGTTGCCGCTGCCACTGATGCCATTGGCATATATACACCTCAATTAAAATGCTTATCTGAAAAATCCAGATTTGGATTAGTTTAAAAAATACTTTGGCTGAGATTTTCTGTGACGGCTCTCAAACTTTTAGCGGTGCTGAGTATAGATATCTTGCCTTAACAAGCCGCGAACAAATCCGTCTCAATTAACTGTTCAAGAAACTTGGTTTCTTTTTACACGCCAACGCCATAGGAATAAAACCAAAATGCCGGCCACATTTGGAAACCATACCCAAGATGTATTCCAAGCTATACCGTCAATGACAAAATCAGAAACAGGCCAAAATAGTTGGGTTGGAAAATACTGGGTGGTATGAAATGGGAAGTCTAAACAAATGTGAAAAGGCCATCCTAACATGGCAAATGCTAGGCTTTTTTTCCAAAAAGCGGTTATGCCAATGACTACTAAGGCTGTGATAAAACTATGTGTTAAATTGTAATTAAAAAATACCCAGTCGGGTATTGAATCTAAAGGCGGGGCGCCTAGTGTAAAAGTACCGTCGATAACCCGAATGATTAGATAGACACCAAACGAGCTTAAATCTGGAAAAGCGCCAAAAAAAACAGCTAACCAAAAATATCTTCGATATCCAAAAAGGCCGCCTCCCCATAATGCGTGACTGAAAATATCCATAGATAATAACAATAATGTAAAGAAAGAATGAAAAATGGACTAGACTTGGCACCGTCAAAAATTGCTGTCATTTCGACTTAAGAAGAAATCTGATTGAAATGCGCTTTTGTCATTTCGACTTAAGGAGAAATCTTCTTGAAATGCGCTTTTGTCATTTCGACTTAAGGAGAAATCTTGTTGAAATACGCTTTTGTCATTTCGACTTAAGGAGAAATCTTGTTGAAATACGCTTTTGTCATTTCGACTTAAGGGGAAATCTTGTTGAAAAGGTTCAATTTCTCGCTGCGTGAGACATGACAAAAAACTCTAAAAACCTTGTAATTGTTGCCCACCATCGTCGTATTTTGGGGCCGGCAAGAAAAACACCTTGCCCGGGGCTACATGTATGGATTTATTCTTAACTTAATGGCATTGCCTCTGGAGATGGGATGCAAGGAGTGTTTAAGCCCATTACCCATAATCAGTGCCTCAATGCCATAAGTCGAAAAACCTTCATACAAAGGCATTGAAGTACAAAGCTTTAGCTTTGTAAGTTTTTTAATGTCTAAGTACCGGACAAAAAATTTAAGCGGCACTGTAACTCATTGATTTAAGCAGCACTGTAACTCATTGTTTTTATTTCATGTCTCAGTAATATTATATATTAACGTGAGTTCGACTTTTCAATAAGTTATATAAATCATCTCTTAATCAATTATTTGATGACAATTAATTGATTAAAAACACATTTTTATTAGATGGTAAACCTTAGCATTAATACGTTAAAACTGAATATTTGTGGGCCATCAACTGGAAGAAGTAAGTACAGCTTATGGGTTTTGTTTTGAAATGATTGATAATTAAGCCATTATCACTAAATAATTGATATAAGCTATAATTTTAGAACTCATTGATATTTAAAGTCGAGCTCACGTCATTAGATATAACCTATCAGTTTACGGACTTTTATCCGGTGCATACATAAATAACCAAGGATAAATCCCCGGCTTTGATGAAATCCTTGTCGTTATTTGGACTCATTTTTACCCTTATTTTTTGTATGGCTATTGGCACTGGTTTGAGGGCCATAAAACCGTTTTTAATATTCAAACTTTGCACCGGACATTTTATTTAAGCCATTGATTGTGTAAAATTTATTAAAATCATTGAGGGTCATATTTCTTACCAAAAAGAAAAAACAGTAGAAAAAATGTCCGGTACTCAGGCGAATAATACAAAGCGGCAAGCGTAGTACTCCAACAGACATTCTATTGAACCAGTGCCTACAAATCGTTTCTGATGGAAACTATAACTTATCACGTTTCAATTTCACCAAAAAAGAGAGCCCCGCCGATTCCCTATTTTCTACCGTCACTGAGCCACCTAATAGCGTGATAATGTGTTTAGCTGTTGAAGGCGCAAGCCCGGGGTGTCGGCCCGGTGTCACTTTCTGACTCGTTGAAGGTGCTTCAAAAAACGCCCGGAGTTCTTCTTTGGGAATGGTTCTCCCCGTTGCATGAATGCCTATCGCAACCTCGTTTTCAAGCGGCTCACAGGAGAAATTCACGGTGCTATCGTAACTGGAAAATTTAACCGCTGTCTTAAGCAGTTCTGCTAACGCATTTGCACAAAGTTCTTTTTGTTCAGCACTTTGTTCATCATCACGCACTATTTGCCAAGCTAATAGAGAGTGTGATACCGACAAATCTCTCTCAAATTCATCAACCGACTCAGAATCTACCACTACCTCTAAGGCATCTTGATTTAATGCTTGCCCTCCACAAGTCGGTATTGCCCCGAACTGTACATGACGTGATTGTGCAAACTCGCTTGCCAACTTAATCCCAGATTTTAAAATCGTATGGACAGCCTTGAGTTCAAAAACAAACATAACCGTTGTCAGATCGATTTTGGTCAACTCTAAAGATTGTTTGACCGTGTCCAGCAGTTCGTTGGCTTCTTCTAAAGGCGCTTGAACCGCTTTTTTGAATAATCCCTGTAAAGAATTCTGAAATTGGTAATAAATCAATTTCAGCGCGTCACCTTCCGCTTTAGTGAGTATTTGGAGCCTTTCGTTGGCAACGGCCAGTGTTTTGGTTTTCTCACGAACCCGTTCTTCCAGTTTGAGGTTAGCCTGTTCAATCTGATTGCGATAGTCCTCTTCTTGATCGCGCAGAAATTTTCTGTCTAGGCAAGCCTCTACTCTTGCTCGGAGCAAAACAGATTTAAAGGGCTTCGTCAAATAGTCATCAGCCCCCATCTTGATGCAGTCAACGGCACTATTCATGTCATCAAGCGCTGTGATCATAATGACCGGAATATGCCGCAAAGTCGCATTATCTTTAATGTGGCTCAAGACTTCATAGCCGTCTATTTCGGGCATCATAATATCAAGCAAAACCAAATCAACGGGCTTATTTTTAAGCTTTTCCAAAGCAATCAGTCCACCTTCAGCAAGTATAGGTGTATGTCCAAGTGCAGTGACTAAACTTTCAACTATATCCCGATTGGCTTCCATGTCATCGACAATCAGAATGTTGGCTGGTGTCATTTTTTATCCTTCGATAGTGTAATAAGTGATCTCGCTGCGCTTGTTACTGCGTTTCAAATTATTCCCGTGTTTAGTATAAAAAAATTGTTTTATTTAAATAAATTGCAAAGCCTCGACCTTTTAAAGGTAACTTCTTACACACGGACAGAGTCACACAGAGGGACACAAAGCTTTTTTATATTTTATGATGAACGATATAAAAAGTCCAATTTATTGCGATGGTAAGTCTATACTAATGAAAACGGAAAACGGAAAACGGAAAACGGATTAAATAAATTATAAGTCTATACTAATTAAAAATTAAAATTTAACCCTTAAAAATTAAAACTGATTTAATAACTGATAAGTCGCTAA
Source organism: Candidatus Parabeggiatoa sp. nov. 2 (assembly GCA_002085445.1). Taxonomy (GTDB): domain Bacteria; phylum Pseudomonadota; class Gammaproteobacteria; order Beggiatoales; family Beggiatoaceae; genus Parabeggiatoa. Next base: position 36,423 of record NBMI01000106.1, on the reverse strand, counting down.
TTTTTATAGAAATTTATGACAAGTTCATTTTGTCAGTTTCACAGATTTGAAGTACGTTCCGTATATCAGCAAAAGTTTTTGCGAAGAAAAAACGGATTTCGATAATACTAAATAAATTGATTTTATCAATGCGTAACTCCTAAGCATTTCAAAATAGACTTTAGACTTCTATTAAACTTTTTGATATTAATCTCATTTATTCTGAAATTCCTATCATTCCTAAAATTAGGATTCAGACACTGTTATACTCAACATCGTCATAAGGCAGGATTTTTATGACGGGTTAATATATAAGGCGTATTATTAAAGCAAGCCAGTGTACCTACCTGGCAAGCCCCAACGGGGCGACATTAATAAAGCCCCAACGGGGCGACATTAATAAAGCCAGTGTACCTACCTGGCAAGCCCCAACGGGGCGACATTAATAAAGCTAGGGGCACCGCCCCTGGCTTTAATAATACGTTTTATAGATTAACCCGTCATAAAAAAAAATACAAGTTATGACCACGTTGAGTCTAAAAGATTTAGGTGTACCTATCTTAAAACAGTATAACAATTCATTTTGAGCTAAAATTTATAAAGAGGCTCTTGCAAAACTCGTTTGTTTCTACCAAAGACTTCCATTTAAAAAGGAGGTTTTAGCCAGATTGGGTTATTTTGGAGTGAATTATAATAACAGTGACATCATCGGGCTGGTTGCCAGAAGGATAACGGACACTTTCAATTAAGGCCTTTGTCGCGTTTTTTGCGTTGTTGGCACGCACAATTTGACGAATTTTCTCTGGCGGCGCATTTTTGATTAAACCGTCGGTGGCGAGAACAAGTGTACCTGTAAACGGTATGGGGCCAAACGATATGGGGGTGGCTATTCCAGAGCCGATAAGTGGTTTTTGCCACTGTTCGGCGGTGAGTTCAAGTTCAGTTTGCTCTTGCACTAAAAATGCGCCAGAGTTACCAACGCTCGCGCCACAAACAAACCCTTCGCACAGTGCCACAATGACGGCCGTTGTTTCACCAGCGGTGGGATGTGCAAACAGCCAATTATCGGCTTGACTTAGAATATTGCACCATCTCAGCGGCTTAAAGAATTCAGTTTCCGACACTGCGGCCTCTTTGACAATTTGAATGACAAGTTCGGCCGCTTCTTTGCCACTCGCAAGTCCACCGGCACCGTCTGCAATAGCCAGTAAAAGGCCCTTGGGATGCTCAATAATCGCCGCTCTATTTTTATTTTCGGTGGTAATGGTTTCTGTTGCTAAGTCAATTTCAAACATGTCTAATTGGTCATTGGTAATGGGTAATGGAGGCGTTGTTCTTACTGCCCAGGCAGCAAAAGCCAATGGCTCAAGCACAAGGCTGAGAGAATTCTATAGATTTTCATAAAAATAAAATTTTGCAGCCAACATTGTCTGAAAGCGAAAGTCCCCTAAAGGGGACTAAATTAATTATCTGAATATCTATACGAGCTGTAACCCTAATGGGTTTGGTGTGATTAGCTTATGGGCCCCCCGCAACTTGCTTTTAAAACACGCTCTCAGGTAGTGTCGTCATCAGCTTTAGGCTAGTACACGAAAGCTAAACAAACATACCATAAAATCTTGTTGCTCAAGTTTGGAGTCCCGCCAAACTAAAGTTTGGACTCCTGATCACTAATAACTGATCACTGATTACTGATTACTGAACACTGTTCATTTCTGGTACAAGGCGTTTTAGCATTTTTTTGATGTCGTTTTCGGCATAGTTCTCACAGGCTTCTGCCAATTGCGTTAAAGTTTCAGTCAACCGTTCCCAATTGTTGCTACGGTGATCAGCGAGTAGAATTTTGGCGTGAGTGGTTTTACCGAGTTTTTCGTCGGCATGGAATAATTCTTCATGCAGTTTTTCGCCTGGACGCAGCTCAGTATAAACAATTTTAATGTCTTTATCGGGCACTTTGCCGGATAAACGAATCATTTGTTCTGCTAAATATCTGATTTTAACGGGTTTACCCATATCTAGTACAAAAATTTCTCCACCTTGCCCCATCGCGCCAGCTTGCAAAATCAATTGGCAAGCCTCTGGAATAGTCATAAAATAACGACTGATGTCGGGATGAGTAACGGTAACAGGGCCGCCTTTGGCAATTTGTTTTTTAAATAAAGGGACTACGCTACCGGCCGAACCGAGTACGTTGCCAAAGCGCACCGTGATAAAACGGGTTTTGCAGCGCCCATTCATGGCTTGGCAAATAATCTCCGCGGCGCGTTTGGTTGCGCCCATGATGTTGGTGGGATTGACGGCTTTATCGGTAGAAATCAGCAAAAAGGTTTGGCAACCTTGCGCGGCAGTGGCTTCGGCCAGAATTTTGGTACCCAACACGTTATTGCGAGCCGCTTCTCGGGCTTGCGATTGCAACATGGGCACATGTTTATAGGCGGCCGCATGAAAGACGACTTCGGGATGATAGCACTCTAAAATATGGCCCACTGCCACTGCGTCAACGATGTCACCTAGATGAGCCTGTAAGACTAACTCGGGAAATTCTTGGCGTAATTGCATTTCTATCCGATAGAGATTAAATTCACCGCGTTCAAAAATCACGAGAGCGGTGGGATTTAAACGCGCAATCTGTCGGCACAATTCGGCCCCGATTGAACCACCGCCGCCACTTACCATTACGACTTTGCCGCGCAAACCGGCTTCGATAATCTGCCAATCCAATTGGACTTTATCGCGTCCTAATAAATCGTCGATGGCGACATCGTGTAACGCACGGAGAGTGACTTGTCCATTGACGACGTTATCTAATTTGGGCAGAGTACGCACTGGCACGGTGCAACGTTCACATAATTCTACTACGCAGCGCATTTGCTCATCCGTCGCCGCTGGCATGGCAATGATAATGACATCGACCGCTAAGGATTCGACCGTTTCTACCACTTTGTTGGTGCTTCCTAACACGGGCACACCTTGCACTTTGCCGCCGTGCAGACGCGGCTGATCGTCTAAAAAACCAACCGGCATATAACCGCAGCTTTGACTACGCAACATGTCACGCACTAGCATGTCACCAGAAGTGCCCGCTCCTAAGACGAGGACACGTTGGTAGTTTGTTTTATCTGTCAATAGGAAATTAAATGACTGTTCGTGCCATAAGCGATATAGCAAGCGGGGCATTCCTAGTAAAAAAATTAATAGGAAGGGATAAAACAATAAGGAAGAGCGTGGAATGAGTTCTAGGCGATTAAATAAGACGAGTACCAAGACGATGGCGAGCGTACCGATGAGGACAGCGCGTAAAATGGTGGCTAAATCAGGCATACTGGTAAATCGCCAAATGCCGCGATATAAACCGCTATACCATAGCACGCTGCTTTGCACACCAACCACGATAGGCAACACTTGCCAAAGAGTGGCTTCAACGTCTGGAAATAAGGGCCACTCGTAGCGAACGATAATTGCCAATATCCAAGCGAAGCCAACCATGCATATGTCATGTAGGATGATGGGGAGGTGGCGATAAAACATTTTTCTAATTGTTATCAGTTATTAAGTGGGGTGGTGAAAATGATTAATGATTAATGATTAATGATTAATGATTAATGAATTAAATAATTTGTTTTTAAGAATAATTTTATTAAGCGGAATAAAAATTGGCTCAAGTTTTAGAACCAAAGGAACCTCCTTTTCGTCACCCCAGTTATTAAGTACACACACGGATGAACGTTTCTATTCAAATCAGCTTTTCAGTTTTTAGCTTCTCTGTGTATCTCTGTGTCACTTTGTGAACTCTGTGTTTCTATCAGTTATACGGAACGTACTTCAAATCGGTGAAAATTAAATAAGGGATTGATACTTTACAATTTGCGCTTTTGTCATTCCTTAGAGCGTGTTTCAAAACTTGACTTAACTCATTGTTTTATAAGCAATCTACTATTTTATAAGTGATTGATTCTTGGACTTTTAAAACACGCTCTTAAGGATGTGAGGAATCTGTAGCCCGTAAGATTTCTCAAGCTTTCTCAATATTTCTCAATATTTCTCAATATTTCTCAATATTTCTCCTGTCGTCGAAACAGAAATCGAAACGAAAGATTTCTCAGAGCAAAGAAATGACAGAAAGAATTTCTCAAGATTTCTCAAAATTTCTCAAGCTTTCTCAGAAATTTCTCAAGCTTTCTCAGAGCAAAGAAACCGAAACAGAAATCGAAACGAAAGATTTCTCAGAGCAAAGAAATGACAGAAAGAATTTCTCAATATTTTTCAATATAAATTTCTCAAGCTTTCTCAGAGCAAAGAAACCGAAACAGAAATCGAAACGAAAGATTTCTCAGAGCAAAGAAATGACAGAAAGAATTTCTCAATATTTTTCAAGATTTCTCAAGCTTTCTCAAGATTTCTCAAGCTTTCTCAAGCTTTCTCAAGCTTTCTCCGATCAAAGAAACTCTCAAGATTTCTCCTGTCGTCGAAACAGAAATCGAAACGAAAGATTTCTCAGAGCAAAGAAATGACAGAAAGAATTTCTCAATATTTCTCAAGATTTCTCAAGATTTATCAAGATTTCTCCGATCAAAGAAACCGAAATCGAAACCGAAATCGAAACGAAAGATTTCTCCTAGCGTCGAAATGACAGAAAGAGCTATATTTATGGCGGTGCTCAGTAGAATTAGCATGCCTTATGATTTTCAACTAAAATATTAAACTTAAAAAATCCGTTTCTTCCCCAAATCCGTTGTACTCTCACTCTATTAAACTTAAAAAATCCGTTTCTTCCCCAAATCCGTTGTACTTTCAGTATATCAGCCTTTCACCTTTCACCTAAAAAAAAATACGTTTTAAGGTTTTAAAAATCAGCGCCATATCTAAATAAAGCGACTGTTCTTTGACATATTGTTGATGGTAGGCAAGCTTGAGAGGTAGGATTTTTTCGACATAATCAACTTCTGGTTGCTGCGAATTTGCTAACATTTCACTTTCAGAGCGAAATTCAATCGAGGCATAATCGGTTATGCCGACGGGCACTGATAGCACGTATTCTTTAATACCATCTGGATAAAGTTCAACATATTCAGGCACTTCTGGGCGGGGGCCCACTAAACTCATGTCGCCCTTGAGTACATTTATCAATTGTGGCAATTCGTCCAGTTTGTAGCGACGCAAAAAATGTCCGCAGCGCGTGATACGCGCATCGCGGCCGATGGTTAATTTTAGGCCTCCTTTAGAAGAGTGCATTGTGCGAAACTTTATGATTTTAAAATGTTTTCCAAATTGACCGATACGTGTTTGCAAAAAAAATACTGGCCCCCGACTGTCTAATTTTATCCAGAGTGCAATCAGCACAAACAAGGGACTGAGCAATATTAAACCGGGTAGGATGCAACACAAATCAAACAGTCGCTTGCTATTCATTTGAAGAAAACCTCCGAGGTTTGGTAAACTGATATCGCTTTGCTCGTTACTGCGTTTATACTAGTGCAGGAAAGATTTCGTATCTGTAGAAATGACAAAAGCGCAAAGTTTATCGTAGCGAAGCTCTCAACGATGTTTCGTGATCTCGCCTCGTTCGGAACGATGTTACCGAGCTAAGCGAGATCAACCTTGGAGGTTTGCGGCCGGATTTTTTATGATTATAACTATTGAAAACTCTAACGGTATGAATTTTATTCAGATTATATCAATACTCTTACCATTTACATTCAAACCCTTTGGGGTTGAAACCTTATTAATTATTAATGATTAATGATTAATGATTAATGATTAATGATTAATGATTAATTCCATCTACGGTGTTTGCGTGTTGATAAACTATCAACTTTCATCCGTTAGAATCATGATTTATCTGAACAAGTTAAAACAATACCTTTGCCAATTTCGCCAATGGCTTTTTCATTTTTCATTGCATTATTTCAGTGCATGAGTCAAAATCCTTCGTATTGTACTAATAACCCGATCCACATCAGCATCGCTCATGCAGGGATAAATGGGTAAACTGACAGCCCGCTGATAAACGTCTAAAGCGACGGGAAAATCTTCTGGTTTAAATCCATAACGATCACGCCAATATTGCTGTAAATGTAACGGAATAAAATGCACACTGGTGCCAATACCAGCAGCATTCATGCGTTCAATAAAGGTGTTACGATCTATGGTTAATTCTTCAAGTTGCAATTGAATAACGTATAAGTGCCAAGCATGAGTGCTGTCTGGATGCAAATACGGAGTACGCAAAGGCAAGTCGGCTAAGCCGGGTGTGTATTGCGCCGCTATGGCAGCTCGTCGTTGCCCGAACGTTTCGGCCTTTTGTAATTGATGAATGCCCAAAGCGGCCGCTATATCAGTCATATTATATTTAAAGCCGGGCGCGACAACTTCATAATACCATCCAGGCAAGTCAGAAGAAGCACGATTAAATATATCGCGGTTAATGCCATGCAAGCGCATAGTACGAATGCGCTCGGCATAGTCTCGATTCGCTGTGACTACCATACCACCTTCGCCGGTGGCTACCGTTTTCGTCACATAAAAACTGTACGCCGTGATGTCGCCAAAGTGGCCTATCATGCGTCCTTTATAATAAGTGGGCAACGCATGGGCTGCATCTTCAACGATTTTAAGAGAGTGCGCCTTTGCCAAGGCTAAAATGGCCTCCATATCACAGGACTGTCCACCAAAATGCACCGGCAAAATGGCTTTAACGCCTTCTACTGTGTCCAAAGTAGCGGCCAGTTTGTGGATGTCTATATTAAACGTATTAGGATCAATATCCACAAACAAAGGATCGGCCCCCAAATAGCGTATAACTTCTGCCGTCGCTGTGAAGGAATAAGGTGTCGTGATGACCTTATCACCGGGCCGAATACCGACGGCTTCGAGTGCCAAATGCAAGCCGGCGGTGCAAGAATTGACCGCTAATGCATAAGGCATCCCGACAAAGTTGGCAAAGTCTTCTTCAAAACGCTTGGTTTTAGGGCCGGTAGTCAACCAACCAGAGCGTAATGTATCAACGACTTCGTTAATTTCTTCTTCACCGAGACACGGTAATGCAAAAGGAAGAAAGTTGTCACTCACCTTATTTATAACTCATTGTCTATTGGAATACAATCCAGGGGCGTTGCCCCTGGCTTTAATAATACTTACCGAAGGGGCTAATAGAGGTTAACAAGGAAAGCCCCAACGGGGAGATATTAATACAAAAAGGGGCAACGCCCCTTCCAGAAAGCGATATTAATACAGCCAGGGGCAACGCCCCTGGAGGAAAGCCCCAACGGGGCGATATTAATACAAAAAGGGGCAACGCCCCTTCCTAGCCCCAACGGGGCGAGATTAATATAGCCAGGGGCAACGCCCCTCAATGCCATTAAGTTAAGGAATTAGAAACTGAAAAAATCAGGAATTTACCAGTCCCCTTTAGGGGACTTTAGCTTTGAGACAACGGCTTTACCAAAGGCTCTTTCTCGTTTATTTCTTAACTTAATGGCATTGCAACGCCCCTGGAGCGGGGCGATATTAATACAAAAAGGGGCAACGCCCCTTCCTAGCCCCAACGGGGCGAGATTAATATAGCCAGGGGCAACGCCCCTGGCTTTAACCTTTAACCAATAATTGTTGCAACCAGTCAGCAACCACGAGAGACCATTTTAAATGCTTTTCAGCAAAAGCGCGGCCATTTCTGCCTAATTGCGCGGCATAGTCAGGATCATTAATCAAGCGTCGTACTGCCTCTGCCAAACCTTTACTATCGCCGGGCGCGACGACAATGCCAGCTTGAGCCTCTGTGACTAATCGCGCCCCTTCGCCGGCACTGCTAAATAATACCGGTTTGCCACACGCCATGATAGGCAACGTTTTCGCCGGGCGTGTGCATTCTAGCAACGGAGAGTCACGAAAAGTAGAGACACCGGCGATGGCTAAACTATATAAACGGTCGATAAATTCAGGGGGCTGAGGCGACCAAAATAGCACATTGGATAGTCCCTTATGTTCACAAAGTTGTTGAATACGGTTTTTGTCCGAGCCACCGCCAATACATAAGAATAGCACATTTGTATCAGTTAATAACTGGGCGGCTTGCAATATGACTTCCATGCCATGTGCATAACCATGCGTTCCAGCATATAAAATCAACTGTTTATCCTCTGCTAAACCGAGGCTGGCTCGAAAGGCGGCATCCGCCGGTTGTGGTTTAAATAACTGTGTGTCAACGCCGTTGGGCAATAATAAGACTTTGTGGGCTGGCAAATGTTTCTCGTTGATAAGAATGTGGCGGACACTTTCCGTTACCACCGTGACGTAGTTAGCTTTGCGATAGAGCCAAGCCTCTAATTTTTCGGCTTGGCGTAACGCGAAACCTTCTCGCATTAAGCCCAAAGCTTTTACCGAATCCGGCCATAAATCGGCCACATTAAAAATCAAAGGCACTCGCCAGCGTTTCGCGGCTAAATAACCGGTGATACCTAAAAATAAGGGCGGTGATTCTATAAACAAATAATCCGGCTTTTGCGCCTTTCGTAATCCCCAAAAGGCCGTCAGCATAAACGAAAAATAGTTTAACAACCGTTTAATACCGGCCCCAGTGGCGGCATACATCCAAACTCTATGCACGCGCACTCCTTCCCAGTCTTGGAGACGATAAAAACGTCCCCGATAGTCGGGAAAAATTTGGCCGTGCGGATAATTCGGCAGGGCTGTCACCACTTCCACCGTATGCCCAAGGCCTAAGAGTTCACGAATCATAGCGGCCAGTCGAACTTGGGGAGCGCCGGTTTCTGGCGGAAAATATTGGCTCAATATTAAAAATCGCATTATAGACTAATGAAAAATGAAAAAACGACTATCTTGTTTGAGGGCCATAAAAGATTTTGAATGGTTTCAAATTAAGTTATGGCCCTCTGTCGGAAATGAAAAATTAAAAATTAAAAATTAAAAATTTTTATAAGCGACTAATTTTACAAAAAATTTAATCACTTATTCGCATTTTAATTTTCGCTATCTGGTTTGAGGGCCATAAAATGTTTTGAATGGTTTCAAATTAAGTTATGGCCCTCTGTCGCAAATGAAAAATGAAAAATGAAAAATGAAAATATAAGCGACTAATTTTACAAACATTTCTTTGGCAGCCTGAAAGCGAAAGTCCCCTAAAGGGGACTAAATAATTATCTGAATATCTATATAATTCGTTTATCCGCGTAATTCGTTGTACTTCTTACTATAAACCGCTTCCAAAATCTGCACACTCTCTTGCCAATCGTATTCTTCTATAACATGCTGTCTCCCCGCCTCTCCCATACTGTCGCGCAAGGTTTGATTTTGAACTAATTTGAGTAAGGCGGCCGCAAATTGTTCCACATTGTCTTTCTGAGCTAACAAACCTGTCACGCCCTCTTCAACAACTTCTGGCAAGCCGCCCACGCGAGAAACGACGACGGGCAAGCCACAAGCTGACGCTTCTAAAATAGCGACTCCAAAGCTTTCGCTATCGAGGCGACTACAGGCGACATAAATATCCAGTTGATTTAAGTAAGCCGGCACTTGAGCGTGTGACAAATGTCCAGCAAATTCGGTGACGGCGCTTAAGCCTAACTTGGCGACTAAGGCTTGTAATTCAGCACGTTGCGGCCCATCGCCGGCAATACACAAGCGCAATTGTTGCGCTAACGGCGTGTCAGCCAATGTTTTTCGCAATTTATAAAAGGCCTGAATAAGCGTATCAATTCCATATTTAGGGGCCAAGGTTTTCACCGTGCCGATTTTAAACACAGTATTATCGCGTAATTCCGGGCGAGGAGAAAATAACGTGGTGTCTATGCCAAACGGTGTAATAACAATAGGCCTCTCATCAAAACACAGTTGTTGGGTTGCCGCTGCCATTATCTGACTGGTTGAACAAATTCGCGTAGCCGCTTGCAAGTTTTTCACCAACAGTGCCCGATGCCAGCGTGATTGATGAGGAAAATCAAAAACATCACTTCCCCACACGGACAAAATCAGCGGCTTAAACCGGCACAAGCGGCCTAATGTACCATAGCCGCTGGCATAATGAACATGTAATAAATCCGGTTGTAGTTGTTTAAGTAATCTTTTCAGAAAGGACGCATTGATAAAATACCCGAAAGGCGCCGGGATAGGCAACTTAAATAACTGCACGTTTTTATGTAACGGCTCATCACCCTCGTGCATGGTGATAAGAAAAATGGTGTATCCGCGTTGCGCGAGTGCATTTACCCAGCGCACGGTATGGATGGCGTTTCCGGCCGAAAGATAGGCAATTTTCATATTGAATTGTGCAATTAAAAAAGAAAGACTATTGAGCTTATTGTAAAACGCATTCGTGGCTAAAATTTTGCTATAAACCTGAGCGGTAACATCGTTTCGCTATTCGCTATTATTGTCGCATAGCGAAGTGACTTCGTTTGGCTATTAAGCTTTTTTGACAATGTAATTATTACTTGTTTTGTGCTTCTTCAGGGTAATAATTTTCTCTTCTTGGGCATGAAGCAAAAAGTTCTTAAATTGACTAAACCCATAATCTGATTCCTTAAATGAAGGCATCAATTTCAACATTTGTGACTTGGTTTGAGAACTTACCGCTTCTTTTCCCTTTTTTTCAATGGATTCTATCGCTTGAAGCAGAATTTGATAGGCGGTTGATATCTTGGAGTTATCTCCCGCAATATTGGTATTACTTGCCGCGATAGCGTTTGTACTCGGCGTATTTTCCGCCGCTTGAACCGGTTGAACGTTTGTACTCGGCGTTTTTTTCTCTGCTTGAACCGGTTGAACGTTTGTACTCGGCGTGTTTTCCGCCGCTTGAACCGGTTGAACGTTTGTACTCGGCGTCTTTTCCGCCGCTTGAACCGGTTTAACCGGTTGATTTTCAATCAGTGGCTCATTTTGAATACCATTCGCTTCGGTTATTTCTTCCTCTCTTGGAAAGATTTTTTTGCATGCCGATGGAAAACAGCACAGTTGTTTAATCACCGTCATTTTATGTTTGGGTGGGTAATCGGCAAAGGCTTGGTTGGCATATTTACAACAGACGACTAAATTATCTATGTCGTTAGAGCCTCCTTTGGATTGTGGTATAACATGATCGATACTGGCTTCATTGATATCTAAGAAAGCATCACAGTAAAAACATTTGCCACCTTGATTAAATAACAAGGTACTCAATTTCTTCATAGCGGTTCCTACACTTTTTACCTTCACTCACACTCCTCCTACCGCCTCAATATAAAGCAACTACAAGGATTCGTTATAAAGCAACTACAAGGATTCGTTGTAAAGCAACTACAGGGATTCGTTATAATAACGGATAAAGCTTAGCAGGAGTCCAAGATTTATCTTGGACGTCTAATAATTATAAAGTAACTACAAGGATTGTATATAATAAGGGATTTTAGAAACGAGCATAAAATCACGTTCTCAATCTCGCAATGACAAGGGAATAGCTTTCTTCGGAACGATTTTATTTCATGCACGTTCGCTTAATTAAATCGAATTTGTTCATTTTATTATCTAAGCGAAGAAATCCTTTTTTATATACAATCCTTGTAGTTAATGGATTTTAGAAACGAGCATAAAATCACGTCAGTCAACTTTTTCTTAATATCGCAATGACAAGGGAATAGCTTTCTTCGGAACGATTTTATTTCATGCACGTTCGCTTAATTAAATCGAATTTGTTCATTTTCTTTCATTAGCAAAGAAATCATTTTTTAGATACAATCCTTGTAATTATGCGAATTAAGGGTTAAATTGAATCTTATAAATTCAACTGAAGTGGAAAACGCGCTTTGACGCGAAAGACGCAAGAGACATCCAAATATGCGTGGCACATGCAAGCGTCACTTGCGTGCGTTATATTTTTTCTATAACTTCTCAATCAGAAGTTTTTATAAATCCTTGATTTCATAATAATTAATTCAACCCTTAATCCGCATTAATTGTTTGGGCGCACGAAAAAACTTGCTCATCGAGCAATCACTAAACTTTTCGCCAAGTCGTACCTTGCGCCCCGTCTTCGAGTATTATACCTTTTTCTTTTAACTCGGTACGAACCCGATCCGCGGTTGCCCAATCGCGGCCTTTTCGTGCCGCTTGACGTTCTGCAATCCGTTGTTCAATCTCGGTGGCCGATAAATCGGCCTTAGTTTCCGTGCCTTGCAAGTAGACTTCAGGATCGGCCTGTAATAGGCCCAGCATGTCGCCTAAACCACGCAACTCGCGGCCCAATGGCGCGGCTTGTGACAACGCGTGGTTGTCGCGTAACTTATTGATTTCTCTGGCTAATTCAAATAATACGGCCAACGCTTCGGGCGTATTAAAGTCATCAGCCATGGCCGCATGAAAGCGTTGAGAAAAATCTTCCCTAATTTGCCTTTCTTCAAGCTGAGAACTCTCCTCTTTTGTCAAATTTTCATCGGTATCGGGCAAACCGCGCAGCGCGGTATAGAGGCGAGTAACAGCCTGTTTGGCGGCGTCTAAATCTTGATCAGAATAATTTAGAGGACTGCGATAGTGGCTGGTTAAAATAAAATAGCGCACTACTTCGGGTTGATACCGCTCTAACACTTCGCGCACCGTAAAAAAATTACCCAACGATTTGGACATTTTTTCGTCGTTGATTCGCACAAAACCGTTGTGCATCCAGACATTAACAAATGGTTGTCCAGTTGCGCTTTCCGATTGGGCGATTTCGTTTTCGTGGTGAGGGAATTGTAAATCCATGCCGCCACCGTGTATGTCAAAATGGTTGCCTAAGCAATTGGTAGACATGGCCGAGCATTCAATATGCCAGCCCGGCCTACCTGGCCCCCAAGGCGAGTCCCAACTGGGTTCGCCCGGTTTGGCGGCTTTCCACAACACAAAATCCAGCGGATGTTGTTTTGATTTATCCACTTCTACCCGCTCGCCAGCGCGTAACTCGTCTAGGTGCTTGCCAGAGAGTTTGCCATAGCCTTCAAAATGTTGGATAGCATAGCATACATCGCTATTGTCAGTGATATAGGCATAGCTTTTATCCAACAACTGTTGCACCATCGCAACGATTTCTGGAATAGACTGAGTGGCGCGTGGCTCAACATCGGGGCGCAAAACGCCTAATGCGTCCGTGTCTTCGTACATGGCTTGAATAAAATGGGCCGTTAAATGCTCAATGTCTTCGCCGGTTTCGTTGGCACGCTGAATGATTTTGTCGTCTATATCGGTGATATTACGCACGTAAGTGACTGAAAATCCTAATGAACGCAAATAGCGCACTACGATATCAAAGACAACCATCACTCGCGCATGTCCAACATGGCAATAATCATACACCGTCATGCCGCAGACGTATAAGCGGACTTTGCCCGGTTCGATGGGAGTAAAGGGTTCTTTTTGTTTGGTGAGCGTGTTATAAATAGTAAGCATGTTGAATATCACTGTTGGGATTCGTAACTACAGGGATTCGTTATAAAACAGCAACTACAGGGATTCGTTATAATAACGGATTAAGAACGCAACGCCCTTGGCACTATCATAAACTTTTAATCCGTTTATTTCGCGTATCCGTTGTACTACTTAGATAATATCATTCATTTTTAATTCGTTTATCCGCGTAATTCGTTGTACTTCGCGTATCCGTTGTACTACTTAGATAACGTCAATTTAAATTCGTTTATTCGCGTAATTTACAGCCAACAGCTTTCACCAGTTGTCTGAAAGCTCAAGTCCCCTAAAGGGGACTAAATAATTATCTGAATATCTATATTTAGATAACAATTCGTTTATTCGCGTAATTCGTTGTACTTAGATAAGTTGTACTACTTAGATAACGTCAATTTAAATTCGTTTATCCGCGTAATTTACAGCCAACAGCTAAAGCAGTTGTCTGAAAGCTCAAGTCCCCTAAAGGGGACTAAATAATTATCTGAATATCTATATTTAGATAACAATTCGTTTATTCGCGTAATTCGTTGTACTTCGCGTATCCGTTGTACTACTTAGATAAGTTGTACTACTTAGACAACATCATTTTTAATCCGTTTATCCACGTCATCCGTTGTACTATCCGCGTTGGCATCTCATAATCCGTTTATCCACGTCATCCGTTGTACTCGTCTATCTGCGCTGTCCTCGTTGTACTACTTAGATACCCTCATAGTTATTGCCTTTCCCTTCGCGCCGAATAATACCCATTCTATAATAAGATTTCATATCGTCCTATAGCAAACTTCTCCACCGACACCCAATGCACCGGCTTTTCATCATCATATCCACCGCCTTGGAGATCGCCCATTCTAAAACGGCCGGCCGGAATCACCACCATTTCAGGGCCTTTACCTCCGTCTCGCAACGTATCACGAAAAACCGTTTTGGGCGGCATGGAAGCCAGTGTCAGTAATTCTGGCGGCGGCGGTACTGGCACCGATTCTAAGGAAGGCGACGAATATGAGGTTGATGATGGCGGTGTTGGTAGTTGCGCTGTCAAACAGCCTCCCCCAAAACAAAACGGGGCCCTTAATGACGCAGAATACCAAGGCTCTTGATCACCTCCACTTTCCTGTATAACGCCATTGCTCACCTCCATCAACATATCATCTATCCGTTGATGATTTTTATGCGCCTTGTCTAAGCCTTTCAATAGATATTTAGTAAAACGGCCGTTATCTTCCCCGACACTGGTATCAGAAGCCGCTTTACCCGGCGCGGTGGCAAACGCAATAATCGAACCTCTCGGAGATTGCATCCGTGCTAAACCGCGTGCCTGCCCTCGCCCTCTCTCCTGTGTTGAACCTTGATAAGGATCATTACGGCAAGCATCTAAGATGATGATATTCAAATGATTTTTGACCTTAAGCATCCGCTTCAAAATCCCGTCCACATCAACGGCGTAGGATTTAAAACTGGTGTGATCCACAATTTTGTTATTATCAATCGGCAGCAAATAATTTTGCCCGTCCACTTGGGCACCGTGCCCGGCAAAATAAAACAGCCCCACCCCTGGGCGAGCAGATAAACGAATAGCAAAAGCATGAATGGCCCGTATCATATCCACTTGATTTAAATCGGTTTTTAGGGTCACATCAAACCCCATTTTGTGCAACCGGCTCGCCACATCGTTGGCATCGTTCACCGGGTTAGCCAAATGGCGATATTCATAATCGCTATTGCCAATGACTAAAGCGATTTGTGCCGCATTAGAAACGGGCGTTGAGTCATCGACTATCCCAGCGATATCACGTTTGGTCGGCGTTTGGCAAGCACTGATGAGTAATGCCAGAATAACAAGTGTAAATATGGATTTCATCACAAACTCCTCTACATAATTGTGAATGCTGCTTTATACAGAAATGGCGTTGATTAGTCAATAGCCCAGGAGTCCAAGATTTATCTTGGACGTCTAATAATTATAAAGCAACTACAAGGATTCGTTATAAAGCAACTACAGGGATTCGTTATAAAAAAGGATAATGCAACAACTACAGGGATTCGTTATAAAAAAGGATAATGCAACTACAAGGATTGAGTATAAGCAAGGATGATCCCGAAGAAATGCGATTATCAAAAGTAGACCGAAAGAAGGCCGTCATCAAGTTTGAAGTCACTCAAATGACAACATGGCCCTCAAAGTTCTTCGAGCCTCAGCCATAAAAAAATACGTGGTTATTGACCTAATTGCAGTCCAAAGCTGCAAGAGGGTTAGTCTCGCATTCATTTTGTAAGGCCACACGTTTAAACCCTAAATCAAAGGTTAGTAGGCTTTAGCCTCAATGCCATTAAGTTAAGAAATAAACGAGAAAGAGCCTTTGGTAAAGCCGTTGTCTCAAAGCTAAAGTCCCCTAAAGGGGACTAGTAAATTCAGGATTTTTTCATAAGCACACGATATGCCATTGAGTCTTCAGTGCCCTTTAGGGCACTTCAGCTATTAGACGACGGCTTTACCAAAGGCGGGGGATTATTTCTTTCTAATTCCTTAACTTAATGGCATTGAGGCTTTAGCCTACTTTAGCTTTTAGACATGTTGGCTGTAGTAGGTGATTTATCACCTGTTGATTGCGTGAGGCGCTAAAGCGCCTACTACAAACTTAGGCGCTAAAGCGCCTCTTACAAACTTCTAAACGTTACCGATGCCGAAACGTCAGTCTGTTGACACAACCTTCACAGATTTCGAGTCGTTGCCAGAGCATGGCAAAGGGTTGTTCTTCATCATCAGCCTTGGTTTGTTGTTGAATGACAACAGAGTCTGTGGTAATCCCACTTGGATCTCTCATATTGATGGCCCTCTCTAGGGCCGCTTGACTCCTTTGAATCGTGACGGGATTATAGCCACGTCGGGCAATGAGGACTTGTTGATATTGCTGATCAAGCATTCTATCAGCCTGACGAGCAGCGATAATGTAAATCTGCTCTTCGCCAATTTGTTCATCCAAGAAAAAGGATTTGTTTGGCGCTGGAATAAAGTAAGTGGTGCCCGCTTGCGCCGGATTAAAGTTATTGACTATCACCCCGTTGAACCCTTTCATCGGAAAGAGCCGATAAAGGTTACCCGAAGAGCCTTTCTGAAAGATATACACATAAGTCGTTTCAGTGGGCGTAAAAACGATTTTATAAGAGTCACCAGAGTACAAAGTACCGCCATCGGTGAGCATCTTGAACTCGTTGCTGCCCTTGCGACGATAGCGATATTGGATATCGATATCGATGGATTGACTGATGGCTTCATCAGCAAACGCTGGTGACTCAACGAAAACAACTAAACTGGTAGCCGCCATCATGCTGCCACCGACAATCAGGGTTAAAAAGCGTTTTTTCACTAGAAATATCCTCGTTGTTGGAAACAATATTATACAGAAGTCCAAACTAAAGTTTGGACTCCTTTATGCGTGATTCTAGTTTCTCGCCGAGGTGTTGCGAATCGTTACTGCAACACCAGCCTTCAATATTTTGCCTTTTTCGGCATATGAAGCCTTGATATACACCGATTTTTTGCGATTAACTCGTTTGGTGTATAAAGTGGCTCCCCGAAAATAGGCGTATCGGCTTTTTTCACGCCATGACGCACGGTGCGTGACATCTCGGCGACTGCCATCGGAGTAGAACACTTTCGCTTGATAGGTTCTTGATTGCCCTTCTGCAATACGTCTAGTGCCATAGATCAGAAAGCGAGTGGGCAGTTTCTGAGTCGTTGTAAAACCACTGCCGCCTTGTGATAAAACTCGTTTGTAACGGTAGGGCCGATAATTTTTGAGATCGTAAGCGTGGTAACAACGTTTTGACACTTTCCAATCTTTGGAGGAGGCCTCGTAAACGCAAAAACGCCCGGCAGCGTCTCGATGAGAAAATAACCGGACATGTCCTACTTTATTGAGAATATCGCCCGGCCGAAGTTGGCTTTTTGAGCGGAGTCGAACCGCTATATTCGGTAATTGACTGGTACCGTATTTGCGGGTTAATCCCCAAACGCGAGAAACGAAGCCAGAACAGTCAATGCCCACCGTCTGACGAATGCCACAGCTTCGGCCGCCGCATTTGGTGCATTTATCCCCGGCTTTTTTGCCCTGCTTCAAGCCGTTTTCAAAAGAGGAGAGGCTATTAAATCCGCACCATTTGTACGGAACACCGGTGTACCAGCCGGCTCTGGAAATCGGTGTTTTGACAATTTTCCCACCAAGGTATTGTCTTCCATAAGTGATATTGGCGTAATCGACATAAAAGTCTTTGTTGGCATAAGCCTTAGCCGTCGCGATGATTTGTTGACGAGAAACGGCTTGGATTCTTCTCGTTTCCGCCGATTTGTCTTTAATAATCCCTTCTACCGCCGCTTCGGATGGTTCAAAATCGTCGGCTTGGGTTTCTGTGTAGGAGAGTGATAAACCTCTTGACGCGGCCGAGCGTGTGTTATCGGTACTCAATCGCCATTTTACCACTTTTAAATGGTTTTTGTGTGGCACGATTTGAAAGACATCGCCGGTTGGCGTGACGACTAAGTCTTGGAAGGTATAGGCGTACAAACTGTAGGCCAATTCCGCTTCTGCCACTAATTGCCCGTCGGGCGTGTATTTCCTTAAAAATCGTCGCGGTGGTGAACCTTTCGTAGCGACTTCTTCGACGCTGAGGTAGGTATTTTCATTGTTATCTACCCCAATGAGGTTGAAGGTTGCCAGTTCACCGTTTCGACTAACAACTAAAATGTCTTTGCCAATATTGGTTTCTTCGTGGTGAAGCAGAATCGTGCCTTCAGACGCGTTGTTTCGCAGCGCATGAAGGGTATATCCGCCTCTTACCATCGCTTGAAATTCCAGCGGCGTGTCGTCGTTGTGACGATAAGCGTTGCCATCAAAGGCTTGGATAATCAGCCCTCGTTTTTCATGGCATTGGATGCCGATGGGGCGAATGTTGTCTTTAATGGCGTAATCAGTCAGTTGTTGTGCTTTATTATTAATAAGCACCACTTTTTGGCTAAGCAGGAGATAAAAGTGTTCGCCATTGTCTAACACGCAGAAATCATCGGCCTGTTTTGAGGGTAGCCGTATTGAAGAAAACTGATTCAGGGTGGTGTTGAATAGCCAAATCCGTTGGTTGGTGGCATCGAGCAAGTATAAACCCGTGCCGGCTTCGTCTATGGTTAGGCGTTGTGGGCCGAAATTATTGGCGGGGGCTTTGTCTAGGGCGATTTGTTTCGCGCCGTTGCCCCAGTTTAGGCGAGCGATTTCATTGGCACTAAATGAGTGTGGCGTGTTCGCTTCTGCCAAGGGTATTGCACTTGTTAAAGTGACGAGCCAGGCGAGGTGCCATGGGTTGGTGTGCATGGGTGGTTTGCCTCAAGGTTTATTAGGAGTCTAAGATAAAAACGCAACAACTACAGGGATTCGTTATAATAACGGATTAAGAACGCAACAACTACAAGGATTCGTTATAATAACGGATTAAGAACGCAACAACTACAGGGATTCGTTATAAAACAGCAACTACAAGGATTCGTTATAATAACGGATTAAGAACGCAACAACTACAGGGATTCGTTATAATAACGGATTAAGAACGCAACAACTACAGGGATTCGTTATAATAACGGATTATTAGCTCCGCTGAACTTCGTTTCGTTATAATAACGGATTAAGAACGCAACAACTACAGGGATTCGTTATAATAACGGATAAGAACGCAACAACTACAGGGATTCGTTATAATAACGGATAAGAACGCAACGCCCTTGGAACTCTCATAAACTATTTATCCGTTTATTTCGCGTATCAGTTGTACTTCGTTTATCCGCGTAATTCGTTGTACTTCGCGTGCGTCATTCGTTGTACTTCGCGTATCCGTTGTACTACTTAGATTTTAATTCGTTTATCCGCGTAATTCGTTGTACTTCGCGTATCCGTTGTACTCCGCGTAATCCGTTTATCCACGTCATCCGTTGTACTGTCCACGTCATCCTAAGTACTATCCTACTTAGATACCCTCATAATTATTGCTTTTCCCTTCGCGCTGAATAATAACCATTATATAAAAATGGTTATATACAATCGCGGCCCGCGCTTCGCGCGAAAAAAGGGAAAAGGCTAAAAGAGAAAAGTTAAAAGTGTTACCGCATCCTGATGAGCCGTGCGCCCCGCCTGACGTGATTATCCGGCGTGACTCGGAAGCGGTTCGCCGACCGCGCCCACCGAGCCTCCGCGCACGGCAAAGCGGTCGGCACTTTTCGCACAGCGTTGTTCTCTGCCCGTGTACTTGTCCTCATATTCAGAACAAGTCCACTCCCAGACGTTCCCGGTGGTGTCATATAAACCAAACGGGTTGGGCGCAAAGGAACCTACCGGGGCCGTGTAATCAAAACGGTCACCACAATCATTGTCACAATTGGCCTTATTGGAGCCAATTTGATTGCCCCACCAATACTTGGTTGTCGTGCCAGCGCGAGCGGCGTATTCCCACTGCGCTTCGGTGGGTAAGCGATACTGTTTCCCGGTTTGTTGGCTTAACCATTGGGCATAAGCCGTCGCTCCATACCAAGAAACGGTAACCACTGGATGATTTTCATAACCTGATTCCGCCCGGAAATGGCCCACTGAACCGGTAATCTGGCTATACGAGCTTTCTGCTTTGGTTGCAAACCAAGGTTGTTTTTTAGTACCCCGAAGCTTCACCGCATTTAAGAAGCGCACAAATTCCGCGTTGGTGATTTCATATCGTCCTATAGCAAACTTCTCCACCGACACCCAATGCACTGGCTTTTCATTAGAGCTTCCACCGCCTTGGAGATCACCCATTTGAAAACGGCCGGCCGGAATCACCACCATTTCAGTGCCTTTACTTCCGTCTCGCAACGTATCACGAAAAACCGTTTTGGGCGGCATGGAAGCCAACGAAATCAACAATGGGCAACCTTCGTGATTAACTTTCGCGCCTAACGCGGTACCTAAACACGCATCTTGATAATCGGCCACATTGTCCTGATCGCTATCGATTGGACAACCGTTGGATTGAACACCTTGGGCAATTTCTGGCGGCTGATTGTGCGGACAACTGTCTCGATAATCGGCCACACCATCTCTGTCTCTATCGATTGGACAACCGTTGGGCTTTACACCTTGAACAATTTCGGCCGGCCGATTGTAGGGACAACTGTCTTGATAATTCGCTACCATATCCTGATCACTATCCAATGGACAACCGATTTGGGGGCCATGTTTAGCAACGCCATGTGTCAATTGCGCGGCGGTATTATTTGGGCAACGATCTTCAGGATCAGCCACACCATCCCTATCATTATCCACCCGTTGAGTGCCCGTGCCACCGCTTACCGCAAACACAAAATCGCCCTGTGCCAACTCATAATCCTTGATTCGGCCATATTGCGGCGTTTGCTCAGAATGTTGCGGCACCTTATTCCATAAATACAAACCCAACTCTTGCCCAGTCACATACCCATCGTTATTCATATCGCCCCACCCTTCACCCAACGCATCTACAAAGGCGGGCGTAAACACACTTTTCGCCGGCACCGTTTCATTAGCACTGCCGGCCGTGATAAATTGGCGCACCGGGCGAGCCGCCGCTTGGCTGATTTGGGGCGGAACTGTAGGCCGTTGTTTGGCGAGAAACACCGTGCCCGAAAAACAACTATCAAATAAAAATAAGGCATGTTTCGCCTCCAGCCGCCGCGCCCAAGCGAGGATCTCATTCATCGTCACCGCTTTTTGTAAAAACCCTTTTTCATTAAAATCGGGATTAGGTGCATCAATGGGCACAATATAACCTTTTTTCGCGCGCGTATGCCCATGCCCGGAATAGAAAAACAAGAGACGGTTGTTTTTATCAAACCCGTATTGGTTGATAAATGTCTCAAAGGTATTTTTGAGTTGGCGGGTATTCAGATTCAAGGCCTTTTCAACGTGAAAGCCTTTGGAAGTCAGCAGAGTTTCGACTTGTTGCAACTCGCCCGGGATGCTCTCCAAGTTTTGCCAACCGTTGGTATAATGACTTTCGCCAATCAGCAGCGCATAACTGCCTGAATATGATGATAATATTCTGGGGCCATGCGGGCTAGGGACGACCGGCGGGGGCGGCGTTGGTATCAAAGTCGTCGAATTGGGATCGGGCGTGATGCCGCCAATATCACGCTTGCCATTGTTAGGCTGCTGATTGGGAGGCGAAGAGAATTGAGTGATGACTAAAAAAATACCACCGATGATGGCGGTAATGACAAGAAGTATAAGTGTTTGTTTCATAGTAGGCTCCTACAATCATTACAGAAAGTTCGTCATAATACAGCAACTACAGGGATTCGTTATAATAAAGGATAAGAACGCAACAACTACAGGGATTCGTTATAATAACGGATTAAGCAACTACAAGGATTCGTTATAATAACGGATTAAGCAACTACAAGGATTCGTTATAATAACGGATTAAGAACGCAACAACTACAGGGATTCGTTATAATAACGGATTAAGAACGCAAGATTTATCTGGAGTCCAAGATTTATCTGGAGTCCAAGATTTATCTTGGACGTCTAATAATTATAAAGCAACGCCCTTGGCACTGTCATAAACTTTTAAATTCGTTTATCCGCGTAATTCGTTGTACTTCGCGTATCCGTTGTACTTAGCGTAATTCGTTGTACTACTTAGATTTTAATCCGTTTTTAAGCTTTTTCGTGAGGGCTTTGCACGTGGGATTGCCCCTACGAACCGTCATGTTATGTAGGGGCAATCCTTTATGGTTGCCCTTAACTTAATGGCATTGACCCTACAACAGGGATTTTTTGAAATTCCTTTAAAACCCAATAATCCTTCTCAAACGAGACTTCGGGGCTTTTTTCAACTGAACTTCCGTCTGCACTTCAGCAGAAAGAGTCAACAAAACGCATTTTTCCGTTTTATCTGCAACTTGTTGACATTTATCAATACTCACTCTACCCGTTGATACAAAAGAAAAGCAGCTTTCTTCTTGATGGGCAAAGTGTATCAAATAACGCGCACAGCGGTTTTGATTCACCTGATTGGAAAACAAAACCAATTTTTCAGGATTAATGGGCGTTAAACTAAAATCCGGTTGCTTATCCACAATCGGTAATTTAACCGTTTCTAAAATAAGATGTGTGGCATGCGAATTATAAAATAACTGTTCCGCATAATCAGTAAAATGTTGTTCATGAATCTTATAAGTCTTTTTTGAACAAAGCAATAAAACGGCCGCGGTATGTAAAACACTGCGCTGATATTGGCTATCAAATTCAAAATAGAGAGTATCGTATATCAGTCGATGACTATGATCTTGGCGCTTGCTGGGCAAGTCTCCAACCAAAAAACCAACCCGCTGCCCACGAATAATCACCGCTAATCTTGGCACGTCTCCGCCAACATCGCGTAGCGCAAGACGATAAACTTCTTCCATACTCTCAAAGAGTTGCATATCACCGGCCTTCACATACCAATCATAATCTTGACCGGGTTCACTGTTTCGCGTATGAACCGCTGCACCGACTAAAACGACTGGCTTCGTTATCATGATTCTGTCACCTCAATCAGTGAAAGATTCCCATAGATTTTAAAGGATCGAGAACGTCCCTCGGCAAATTCGGTTAATGCTTTTTGAAACGCGACATCTTCATTCCAAAACCAACGCATAAACTTATTCCATTGACTGCGATGTTGATTGTGTTGTACCAAAGCAAATGCCAGTGCATAGCGTTGGGGCTGCTCGATATCAACTGGCTTAAACCGCAAATTGGGTTTTCTCACAAAGATGACTTCCTTTTCTTCACCCTTTGAGTCAATGCGAGTAAATTCCACACAGCCCATGGTTTTGACCGGTATTAAGACACCAACGACATTATCAAGTCCTTCAATCAGCTTGAGAATCATTTCATACTGCGTTTCAAAGGCGGTTTCCAACTGTTTTCTCGTTTTCTCGTTTTTAAGCCACGCTTCACACTTAGTAATCACAAACAAGATGAGATAATTTTTGCCCTGACGGAGAATGGGTAGCAATAGCTTATAAATTTGTGCTGGGTCATTTTTTTGGATCGAAAGCAACTCATCGCCTTCGACGAGGACAGAACCATCTATCACATTCATAATAACAATCGCTTCTTCTAACTTATTTTTGAGCTCATCAAAATCAGGGTTGCCCTCTTTTGCGCGTACGAGTCCACCGGCAATATCACAAAGCACCAACTCCAGTTCTTTCTTACCCTTAAACAAGATTTCAAATTGGCGTTCAACGATACCGGCCGTGCCCTTTAGAAGCGGCCACGTTGGTGTAAAAGTCGGCTGTGCCAGAATAGTGCTCAGCTTTTTATAGGCATCATGAAGATCTCGGTGTGTATCTTCGCTCGCCGCCACTTCAAAACCCGCTGGGTTGTCAATACGTGACAATTCATGGTACATAGTAGAAAGTAGTGTGGTTTTACCCACGCCATCTAGCCCCACCATTATCATAACAAACCGATTTAACATTTTTGTCCTTTTGGTATGAGGATAGCAACGGGCAACGGGAAAGTCGTTTCCGTTAAACCTTTCCCGTTGAAGCTTTCCCGTTAATTAGGAATGCGAATTAAGGGTTAAATGGGCTTTTTGCCAGGGGCGATGCCCCAGGCTTTATTAATGTCGCCCCGTTGGGGCTTGCCTGGTAGATACACAGGCTTTATTAATGTCGCCCCGTTGGGGCTTTTCTTTATTAATGTCGCCCCGTTGGGGCTTTTCGCCAGGGGCGATGCCCCAGGCTTTATTAATGTCGCCCCGTTGGGGCTTTTCGCCAGGGGCGATGCCCCAGGCTATATTAATGTCGCCCCGTTGGGGCTTTTCGCCAGGCAAGCCCCAAAGATTTTTCATTCTTAATTCGCATTAGGAAACTCGTCCTGTATCTGCTTGGCACACTTGATAGCATCATCAAGCGCATTTCGCCACTGTTTGCGTAACGCAATCTCGTTGTTAAAACGACTCAATTCGTCCTCCCAAAGTTGTTCACGGATCGGATCAAGGAAACTTTTCCATTCTTCCTTAATCCCCTTGGCTCTCACCAGACGATCTTTGACTTCTTCAACCAGTGCCAAAATGGCATTCGCCGGATCGGCCTGCATTTTTTCACTGAACTTCTTTCTGAGTTGATAAATCGTCTGTTGATAGTGGCTATCTAAGCCTCTGGTGATTTCTTCTGCCTTCTCCATGAAATTTTCCCGTGTCGCATCGTTGGGCACAATGTCGTCAATCGACTCACTGCTATAAGTGCTTAATAAGCCCATCTCTTCACGGACACGGTAATGAAAATGGCTGTGGTAAGAAAAGTTAAACTTACCGATATAATCGAACGTTTTGTGAATATTAGGATGTTCGTTTTTATCCAGCATGTCTTGAAAGGCCAATATAAGAATCCGTGGATCCGTATGGGTATCCATCTGTTGTGGCAACATCTTTTGCAACGCCTTCGGGAAGATACGCTCCAAGACTTGTCGGAGTGTCTGATCTATCTTTATTTGCAAGTACTCGTCCAACTGGGTAGCCAGAAATTCGGTCAGATAGGCGCGTAAGTAATTCAACTCCTCACCTACCACGCCTTTCCAACCACTGTATTCCAAGTATTGTTCGGCGAGATCTTCTTGGCTGGGAATCGGAGCGGTTTGTCTCGCCGCCTCGCAAATTTCCTCTACCTTGTGCGTAAACTCCTCGCTAATATCTAACTCATGCTGGACTTCCAACACTAACTTTTCAAGCCCCGTCGTCAAATCCCTGATAAAGATGTCCGATAAACTCCGATATCTTCTTTCCCGAGTTAAGTCGGCGTTTGTGGTATCAAAAGAACTCTGTGCGGCAGGCGTAAAGATCAACGCGAGCGTTTTGGAGATGGACACCATCTTGTCCGCTAACGCTTTGAGGTATTGCTGATCGGTGCTTTCCAAATTCTTTTCAAGATGTTGCAGCACCACCGAAAACACTTTCTTTTCAACTTCGGCCGCATCACTGCAATTGGCCGTCAAAATGCGCGGCTTGCTGTAAGTTTCCGGCGGCTGGGCTCTCAACAGTTCCACCTGTTTTTTGTTAGAGCCATCATTCTTTTCATTCAGAACGATGAATAACCGATTAGCCAACTCAACTTCTCTGACGGCATTATCAATTAAATCAAAGACATTGTAATCGGCTTGTTCCCAATCGGTTCCGAGTACATCGGGAGATTTAACAAAAATCACAGAATCCACTTCATGCTCAAGCGACGAAACCAATTTCTGTTCATGCCCTTGAGCGGCCTCAAGTCCGGGTAAATCAACCAAACACAAGCCCGTCACATCATGGTTAGGAAACTTGGTGTAAATGTTAGCCGTTTTGACGGCCAAATAGTGGGTGCGCCCTTCACTTTGAGTCACATAGTCGAGAATGACTTCAAGCTCAAGTAATTTTGGCGGCTTGGACAGAAAATCCGAAAAATACGAAAAAGCGCCATGAATAAACTTCAGTTTTTCATAAACCGCTTTGTCCAAATTTCTGTCATTACTTCGGCTATTACTCAGTTCGGGTAAGGAATCGCCAAAGCGTTTCAGTGAGAATGGCTTAGGCAGATTCAACCTGTCAAAATAGTCATAGAGAATTTCTTTAAGAAATTCCTCTTTCGAGTAAAACTCGATTTTGGCGTGTGGGCTGTCTTCGGAGTGATAAATCTGGCTTTTGGTGCCGGTGCAAGGGAGTTCATCGGAGGTTGGTATTTCCTTGTTGGAGAGGCCCGATATTTGTTGAAGCAACGTACTTTTGCCTTGACGCGCTTTACCGGCGACACCAATATTGATGGTTTCCTTACTAAACCGTTTAGTCAGGTTCATCATAGACGCATTTAAGTGTTTCACGTCTTCTTGAAGTCCACTGAGAGGCGTGGAAATTTTTGACGCGAAGCCCATAATGTCTTGCGGAACATCTTCAGGGTCTTCTTCAATTTCGGCCGCCATTTGTTGGAGGCCATCCACTTGCATTTCGAGTTCAGCCAGTCCATTATGGACATGCTCAAGTATCAACACTTTTTTGTGCCGTTTCTCTAAAACTTCAGCGATAACTGTTCTAACTGTCATAAGAGTTCCTTGTATTGGTAAATGTTGCCTTTAAATCGTTTGTAGTAATAGTTTGTAGTCGAAAAAGTTCCAAGGGCGTTGCCCCAGGTAAGCCCCAACGGGGCGAAATTAATATAGCCTAGGGCACCGCCCTAGGTAAGCCCCAACGGGGCGAAATTAATATAGCCTGGGGCACCGCCCCAGGTAAGCCCCAACGGGGCGAAATTAATATAGCCTGGGGCACCGCCCTAGGCAAGCCCCAACGGGGCGAAATTAATATAGCCTGGGGCACCGCCCCAGGTAAGCCCCAACGGGGCGAAATTAATATAGCCTGGGGCACCGCCCTAGGTAAGCCCCAACGGGGCGAAATTAATATAGCCTGGGGCACCGCCCCAGGTAAGCCCCAACGGGGCGAAATTAATATAGCACATTATAGCTAAGTTATTGATTTATAGAGAGGGCCTGACAGGGCCTTTCTTTTTAAATCAATGAGTTACATGAAATATATAATCTCGTAGAACGGCAAATTAGCGTTGACGCGGCGTGAGCGTTGAGCGTCTCAAACCGCTAAGACTTGGTTTCGACAGCCGGCGCGTTCATAAACATAATGATACCATATTGCAAAGCGAGGCGTGCTTAGCGATCCTTGCGCGTGCGAGTAAACCTCCGAGAAAAGGGGGCCATTCACCAAAACAACTGAATCAATTCCGCAACATTGGCGGTGTTTAGGTTTTATAGTTCAAAAACGGCTCCACTAATCAATCCAATCATTACGCAAGTAATCCTTGTCGTGGCGTCGTTTATCCGTTATTATAAAGAATCCTTGTAGTTACTTTAATCCGTTATTATAACGAATCCTTGTAGTTGCTTTAATCCGTTATAATAACGAATCCTTGTACTTTTATCTCTATACCTAAATCACCAAGGAAACCCTTTTTATGCGTGAATTCAATACATCAGGGCCGTGTCATCCGGCCCGACACTACACCGTCATGCGTGAGGCATTAATTGCAATCGGTTTGGAAAAAGTGCGAAAAGGGCGGTATTTGACCCTGTTTGCGCCCAGACAGTCAGGAAAAACAACCTACTTTCAACTCCTGCTTGAGGCCGTTAAGGAGGAAGGTTTTACCCCAATTCTGATTAGTTTTGAAAAATTGAAGACCGTAACAAGAAAAGTCTTTTACCGAGATTTAAATCATCAACTTCATC
Source organism: Candidatus Parabeggiatoa sp. nov. 2 (assembly GCA_002085445.1). Classification (GTDB taxonomy): domain Bacteria; phylum Pseudomonadota; class Gammaproteobacteria; order Beggiatoales; family Beggiatoaceae; genus Parabeggiatoa. The sequence continues at coordinate 8,716 of NBMI01000106.1, read as the reverse complement.
AAAGACTGGCAAAACCTCAGATTAAAAAGACCATTACAAATCAGGTTGATCTGGTTGATTTTTTTGAACAGAGCAATAATCAATCTCTTGTTCTCGTCATTGATGAATTTGAAGGCATACCTGATTCTGTCTTAAGTGAGGTTATGCATGCCTTTCGGCAAATGTATCATCAAAAACAATATCATGCCCTCCATTCCCTGATTCTGGTTGGCGTGAGTACCATCGCCGAATTGGTTACCTCCTCAGCCTCACCATTCAATGTGGTTGAAGAGTTGAAAGTCTCCTATTTTACCGAAGAAGAAGTCAGTCTCTTAATCGATCAATATGTGGTCGAATCGGGGCAGAGATTTGAACCCAAGGTGATAAATGCCATTTATGAGAATACCAAGGGGCAACCTGGACTCGTCTGTGCGCTGGCTGCACATTTGGTTAAAACAGTCGCCACTGATAAAACGGTGACAATGGCGGATTTTTTCGACACCTTGAATTATTTCTTAAAGTCCAAATATGATAAAAACATCCTGAATATTGTCCAGAAAGCCAAACAGAAAAATGCATTTATGTGCCGTTTGTTATTTGGCGAAGAACCCATCGATTTTAGTGTCGATGTTGAAGATATCGCTTATCTGCATGCCAATGGTGTCATCGAGAATATAGAGGATCGTGTGGGAATACTAGTGCCATTATATAGCAAGCGGATTATCACAGCCTTTCGGCCGGTGCATAATGGCGAAAGAATGCATTATGGGCTCAAAGCCAATGACACCTTTGACGAGTATCTAAAAGCTGACGGATTAAATATCCACGCCCTACTCAACAAATACCGGCAATACGTGCGGCGGCGTGGTTTCAAAGCCTTTGATACCGAGAATTTGAAAGAAGCGGCTTGGCATTACTCCCTCGATGGTTTTATTAACTTTTTTATAGAAGCCTTAGAAGGACATACCTTTATAGAAGTCCCTTCAGGTGCCGGACAAACCGATATTTTAATTGTCTATAAAAATAACCGCTATCTGATTGAAGTCAAAGTCTTTAGCAATAATACCCGGCTCAAAAAAGGAAAAGGCCAATTGGCGGAATATCTCAAATCCGAAGGCTTGGATGAAGGCTACTGCGTGGTGTTTAGCAATCTGCATACCGATGACGATGAACTGTATTATGACGAAGAGATCAAAGGTAAGCAAATCTATACCTATATTATCTGTACCAACTTTCCGACACCGAGCCGTCTCCCAGTGCCAGAGGAATTAAAACTGACAGAAACCGAAAAAGTGGCCGGAAAGATGCTCAGTATGGGCAGTTTTACCGACGAACAAATCAGCACTGCGACGGGTGTGAGCTTGGAGAAGATTAGGTATTTGAGAGAAATCAAGAATTTGTAAGGTACTCCTTAAAGGGGGCCATTCAGCAAAACAACTGAATCAATTCCGCAACCTGGCCCCTAAATAATAACAACTACAAGGATTCGTTATAATAACGGATTATCTCGTGGCGGTGTTTAGGTTTTCTAGTTCAAAAAGTAATCCTTGTCGTGGTGTCGTTTATCCGTTATTATAACGAATCCTTGTAGTTACTTTAATCCGTTATTATAACGAATCCTTGTAGTTGCTTTAATCCGTTATAATAACGGATTATCTCGTGGCGGTGTTTAGGTTTTCTAGTTCAAAAACGGCCCCACTAATCAATCCAATCATTACGCAAGTAATAACGAATCCTTGTAGTTACTTTAATCCGTTATTATAACGAATCCTTGTAGTTGCTTTAATCCGTTATTATAACGAATCCTTGTAGTTGCTTTAATCCGTTATAATAACGAATCCTTGTAGTTTGGGCCGCGAAAAGTGGGCCATTCGCCAAAACAACTGAATCAATCAATTCGGCAACCTGGCCCTCAATGAGCGTAGGGTGGGTAGTGGGCAGGTGCTGTGCGTCTCCAAAAAAACTATAGACATGATATTTAGTTAAATTAGTGATTTTATTAATTTTTAACAAGAATACCTTTTTTCGTGTGAAAATATTTATAGCTATCCAGATACTGAAAATCTATATTACCGCTCGTTATGTTAAAATATTTTACTTTATCCACTTACTTTACAGCGTCAAAAATTAATTGCGTTTTTTTAGGCTCGCAACGCCTCCCAAAATTCCCTCTCAAGATGGGACTTGCCACGATTTGACCCCCCTGATCGAAGGGGTTGAGGATGTATCACGGTGCTAAGTATATAGTCATCCTGAGAAGTGTTGTCCTTGGCGCAAACTGAAGAAGTTTGTTTGCCAAACCTCGGACGGAAGTTTTGGACAGAAATTTTCTATGATTGTAACGGATTTTGGGGAGGATTATAATTTGTAATTCATTGGTGACTCTGTTCTGCCGAAGAGTTAATAGTTTATGATATATACGATTTTCATGTAGGGGCGAACATAAGTGTTCGCCTGTGAAATTTTTTCTGAAAATCTCTAGTTGTTATTGATAACTTAACGGGTAACTGATATGAAATTACCGCTTGGCATTTCCGATTTCAAAGAACTTCGTGAAGAGGACTATTATTACATTGATAAAAGTCTTTTTATAAAAGAAGTTATTGATCGTGATGGCAAAGTGATATTGCTACCGCGCCCGCGGCGTTTTGGCAAAACCTTGAATTTATCCATGCTTCGTTATTTCTTTGAAGCACGGCAAGAAAGTTTGGCGCATTTATTTGCGGGATTAGCCATTGAAGCTGAAACAAAGGTGATGCAACAACAAGGGCAATATCCGGTCATTTTTTTGACTTTCAAGGATTGCAAGGAAAAGACAGCAGAACAATGTTTTTACCAAATTCGCAGTTTGTTACAAGAGTTGTATTTAGCCTACAAACCTTTTCTTTACCCAGAATTAGTTGATGAAGAACAACAATACTATGACAAAATTGCCAAAGAACAAGGACACATTGTCGACTGGCAAAATGCCTTAAAAGTTATCATGCGCTTGATTCATAAACAAACCGGCAAACGAGTGATTGTGTTGCTGGATGAATATGATACTCCCATCCATGCTGGGCAAGAACATGGTTATTATGAAGAAGTCATTTCATTTATGCGGAATCTGATGAGTGGTGCCCTCAAAGATAATTCCGATTTAGAAAAGGGTGTGGTAACCGGCATTTTGCGAATTGCGAAAGAATCCATTTTTTCGGGGTTGAATAATTTAGAGGTGTTTTCATTATTAGAACCCGAATTTGAAGAATGTTTTGGATTTACCGAAACCGATATCAAACGCTTGATTGCGGATTTTTCCTTGAATTCAACAGACGCTGAGAATTTGCGAATTTGGTATGACGGTTATTTGTTTGGCAACCAAGTAATCTATAATCCGTGGTCGGTTTTGAATTTCATTTCTCATCGCCAGAGAATTCCACGTCCTTATTGGATAAATACCAGTAGCAACGTGCTATTGCGTGATTTAGTGACGCACAGTGAGCCAAGTTTTCAATCTCAAATGGAAATCCTGTTAGCCGGGGATGCTATTCAGTCTTCGCTAAATGAAAATATCGTTTTACGTGATTTAACCCAAAATGAAACCAATATTTGGAGTTTGTTGGTTTTCAGTGGTTATCTCAAACCGGTTAAGGCTTCATGGCAACACTATCGTCTCATTTATGAGCTGGCTATTCCAAATGTAGAAGTGCGTACTTTTTATGAAGACACTATTCAAGACTGGCTTCAACAAATGGTGGGTGGGGTGCAGTTACAGGAGCTATTACATGCCCTGCTCCAAACCAATTGGAAAACATTTTGTAAACTCTTGAAAGATATGGTATTAGCGGTTTTAAGCTACCATGATACCGCCGGTAAAAAACCGGAAAAAGTTTATCATGCCTTTGTATTGGGATTATTGACCAATTTAAGTGATCGTTACTTGATCCGCTCTAATCGAGAATCGGGTTATGGACGTTATGATGTGTTGATGATTCCTCATCAAAAGTCAGCCCCCGGTTTTATTTTTGAGTTCAAGAAAATTGATCGCCCAGATGATGACGATGAAAGCGAAGCCATGCAAAGTGCTTTACAACAAATAAAGGATCGGCAATATGCGACAGAGTTGCAGGCGCAAGGCGTTAAACGTATTTGGGGTGTTGGTGTGGTGGTAGAAGGTAAACAGGTTTGGGTAGAAAGTGTGTTGTTGGATTAACTACAAGGATTGTATATAAGCAAGGATTTTTTGATTAACTACAAGGATTGTAAGTACCGAAGCATAAATTTTAAGGTATTTTAGTCGACGTGACACTGGCGTTTTTTTCAAACAATACTGGGTTTCTAAATACTCGATTATTTATGCACAGGTACTTATATAAAAAAGGATTTTTTAACTAACTACAAGGATTGTATATAAAAAAGGATTTCATCTCACTTTCAATAAACCTCCTAGGTTTGTTTTTAAAACCTTGGCGTTTTGGGCGCATTCCCATTTTCCGGGTACTTTGTTAACAACGATAACGATTAGATTATCGATAAGGATTGATAAAAGTCGATTTTTCGGTTGAGTACTTAATTCGTTTAGTAGCAATATAGGCGTTCCGCCACTGCGTTTGGCGTTCCTTCACTGCGTTTCGTTGTACTTAATTCGTTTATCCGCGTAATTCGTTGTACTTAATTCGTTTATCCGCGTAATTCGTTGTACTTACTTAACCGTGAAAACGGGAATGCGCCCGGCGTTTTTTCAATTCTTCTGTCAAGAATACCTCTCTCTCTTCTTTTTTCATCAACATTTCCCGAAATAACGGTACACAATAACGATAAACCTCATCTGTGTGCTGAATAATAAACGCTAATTCCAAACGCGCCAGTGATTGAATGAGTTGTTCGGTGGTATAAATAGAGTCATGTTCATCAAGCACACGCACTACGTCAGATAACTTGAAGGTTTTTTTTTCCAGCATTGTATAAACAATGAGGCGATCTAAACGAGCGGCTTGTTTATCATTGCTTAGGCTTTCCCAACCTTCAAATGTTTTGAAGACAGTCTGGCTTTGCAACGCGTTGGTGACATCTTCAGCGTTGAGTTCTCGCCTTTCACCAGCGAGGTTTTTTAGCAGTTTATCGCAGACAGTCGCCACCAAATTCGGCCGTTGTCCCGTTGCCGTTATGATTTGTTCCACTAAATCGTCTTGGGCATAATGAATGCCGAGCATTGTCATCGGTTTTGTTGCTAATTCTCGACAGCCCTTTAACTCTAATGCGCCGATAGTTATCGGTTCACCAAAGTTTTTCACTGGTGAAAAATAATCTAGCACGGCTGCCTGATGTAAATCCCAAAACCCAGCCAAAATAAAATGACATCGTCCTTCATCACTGAGACTGCGAAAATGGCTTAACATCGGATAACCGTTGGCGATTTCATCACGAATAAAGACATCGGCTTCATCAAGTAATAATAAACGTTGTTGTTGAGTGGGTAAATCCGCTAAATATTCATTAAGTTTATCTCGAAAATATTGAGAATTTCCATCGCCTAGAGACCGATAAACGCAGTCTACGTTGGGGTGTGTTTGATAACGCCGCTTTAGATGTCGCAATAAGCTGGTTTTGCCGATTTGTCGTGCGCCAATCACGAGATAGTTCATCAGATCACGGTTGAGGATTTGTGCTAAAATATATTCACGCCCAAAAAAGCCACTGTCTTTACTGATTCCGCCGCCGGTTTGATAGGGTGAAATGTACGTTAAGGTTAATTGATTGGCTAACATAGGGACAAAAACCTCAATCGGTTTAGGCGATAGCAATAAAGTCGTTAGTTCTTTACTGTTAGGCACTACCCATCGCGTGGTGCGATTTTCTCCGTAAGGGCGTAACGCAGCTTGTTGGTTGGGTTCTAAACTGATGACAAGCATCACGTATGAATGGATGTCTTCCTGTTGTAACCGCATAATGATTTCAGCGGCTGGTAAATCGGCTGTGGGAAAATAAACCGAACACCGATCTAATTTAAGCGGAAATATCGCTTGGTTTAACTGCCATGAAAATACGTCACTGTTGTCTTTGAAAGGTTGTGTCTTAGCACTGAGTCGGTTTCCCAACAATTTGCAACGTGCCTGATTCGATAGCGTGTTGGAAAAGTTGATGGCTTCCTCTAACCATTTTAGATGCGAATCATTAGTGGATAAAACGCTGTCAAGTCGGCGCGTTTTTTGTAAGAGTTGTTTGGCTTTAGGCAGTTGCTCTAACGGCAGCGTGAGTAATTGTGCGTTGTCAGCGGAGATTCTCAGTACCAGCGGATGAAGGTATAAACTGAGATAATACAGGCTGATAAGAATAGCTATCAGTAAAACGCTCAACAAAACATAGCTGTACCAAGAAGGTGTCGGCACTTCAAGCGGTTGTTTTGGCAGCAAATCCCATTGGTGGATAGGATGTTGAAGTTTAATCGCGTGCAACGAGACTGGCGTGTTTTCCGTCATTTTATCAATCGGAATGTCATCAGACAGAGAAAAAGACAAATTGAGAGTTTGTCCGGCCGCAATCACGTTACGAGTCACGACTTTGTTCTCTAGTAATTGATTGTCAAGACGGGCGGTAAATTCTGTTTGTGACAGTGCTTGGTTGCCTTCATTGCGAATTGTCATCACGAGGGCCGTTTGTTCTGGCACTAAACTGGCTTTTTGCAGTGTTAAGCGAGGAATGTCGATCTGAACAGGCATGTTCACAGAAAACGAATCGGCATTGGTGCTGGTAATTGATAAATTGAGGGCCGTGTTTTGTTGTTCTGGATTTTCATATTTGGCCCACGCACTGACTTTTGCTGCCAAACGAATGCTTTTATTCGGTTCTAAGACAAGATGGGTTTTAGGCGGATAGAAAACTAACGGATTGTTTTCGTTAGCCGTTTGTACCAGATTGAGCCAATAGACGGGTGCAATACCGGTGTTATGGATCGTTAAGGTTAACGGTAACGGTTCTCCATGAGCGAGTGCTAGGGAAGCGGGAAAGGCTTCTATAACGATTCGGCCTTCTGCTTGGTTTATGGGTGGCAGCGGTTGTATGCGGCCATCGGGTTGTTTTTTCACAACTAAGCTACCGTCATCCACTCGCCAACAACGTTGCGTCGGCATCAGGCAACTTATATAGTTGTTTTGCAGGCCTTTTATTATCATTTGTTGTAATTCGCCTGTTTTGACATCCCACAAGCGTATGCTGCTGTCCCTAGAAGCTGAGGCTAACGTGTTACCGTCGGCACTGAATGTGACCGTATTGACTACAGCAGCATGTGAGAGACCTGCGGCGTATTGTAAAATACGCATATTTGCGGAATTCATGCCCTGCAAGTCGGCTTTTTGATTAAGTTCTTCACTCGTTGAAACACGCCACAAACGCACGGTTTTATCCCGTGAGCCAGAGGCTAAGGTTTTACCGTCTGGGCTGAAAGCCACTGTTGTGACATGATGAGTATGTCCTTCTAAGCGTTTGATTTCTTGGCCGGTTTTGACATTCCACAAGCGCACGGTTTTGTCCCATGAACCTGAGGCTAATAAGTGGCCGTCTGGACTAAAAGCGATGGCAGTCACAAAGTGAGCGTGTCCATTCAATTGTTTGATTAAATCGCTTCCGGCCGGTTGCGAAAGGGAAGCGTTCGGGATTTTCCATAAGCGGATCGTGTTGTCATCAGAAGCAGAGGCTAAGGTTTTGCCGTCTGGACTGAAAGCCACCTTCATCACATGGTTGGTATGGCCCTTTAAGCGTTTGATTTCTTGGCCTGATTGCAGATTCCATAAGCGCAGAGGCGTCTCTGGCGAATCTGGATCGGTGGGGTAGCGCGAACCAGAGGCCAAAATGTTGCCATCGGGACTAAACGCGAGGTGATTGATATCTTCAGTATGGCCTTTTAAGTGTTTGATTGGTTTGAGTTGTTGGCCTGATTGTCTGTCCAATAAGTAGATTATCTTGTCTTCTGTTCCTATCGCTAAGCTGTTACCGTTTGGGCTGAAAGCGAGGGTTTTGATCTGACACGCGCCTAAATTCCGTTCTATTCGGGGACTTGACACATCGGTAGCGGCTTCTGCGTCGGTTCTGGGAGGTGACACACCGCTGGCATCTTTTTCGGTTCTGGAACTTGACGGGCAAAAGTTTGCTAAACGTTTGATGACGGGTTGAGTCGATGACAGCTGCCATAAACTGACACCCTGATCATCTGAACTAGAGGCCAAAGTTTGGCCGTCTGGACTGATGGCAATGAGATTAACTGCGCTACTCTGGCCCTCAAAACGCCGAACTTCTTGGCCGGCTTGCACATCCCATAAACGCACGGTTTTATCCCATGAACCTGAGGCTAACAGTTTACCGTCTGGACTAAAGGCGACGGCGGCCACATTATTCGTGTGGCCGGACAAGGACTTGATTTGTTGTTGTAATTGCAAATCCCATAAGCGTATGCTCGTTGGACTTCTTCACCAGACGACATACGCCACAAACGCACCGTTTGGTCCCATGAAGCGGTAGCCAATAATTCGCCATTTGGACTGAATTTGACGGCACTGACCGAATCTGAGTGTCCTTCTATGCGTTGGATGAGTTGAGCAGATGAGACTTCCCATAGATACACACCGGTATCACTGCTGCCGGTTGCTAAGCGTTTGCCCTCTGGACTGAAGGCTATGGCATTGACTGAGGCTGAATGCCCTGTTAGGGATTGAATGAATTGGCCTATTACCAAATCCCATAAGTACACGTTGCCTTCGACATC
>NBMI01000356.1 GCA_002085445.1 Candidatus Parabeggiatoa sp. nov. 2 | reverse complement strand
GGTGCATTTGCTAGAACTCTATTTCTTAATCAAACCTAATCAAAGCGACTTATTTCCGTTAAGTTTTAGACTTTTATATTTTAACACTTTACTTCTTTACTTTTTAAATTTTATCAAATAAAATAATTAGAGTCATCTGCTTGGATGACACACTCCTAATAGTTATCAACAGAGAGTGAAACATCTTGATTCTTGATCTATTTAGTTACCTTTTTGGCGAGAGGTAGGTAAGTATGACTAAGAAAAAAGAAGCTGTACGCAAGCCTCATCTACATCAAATCGAGGTCATACCCATGTTTTTAAGGTTTTTAAAGTGGAACATCGCGTTATCTTTTTTTTAAATAGGAGTCAGTACCATGAACATCAACAAGCATCAACAACGCGGTATGAGCGGTACGACGCTCATGTTTATCATCTTTATACTCATTTTTGTTTTGTGGATTTTCTTTAAACTGTTTCCGATCTACATGGAAAACATGAAAGTCGAAGATGCGTTGGAGAAAATCAAAGAAGAACAGAACGTGGCTCAAAAGATGGCACCTGAAATCCGACAGCTTTTTTTGGCACATTTGAGTGAAAAGGATGTCGAACTGTTTGACAATAAGAATGTCAAACAGCATCTCACCGTTAGACGCAATGAGGGAGTTGTCGAAATAACGGTGAAATATGAGCGAAGAGAACCGTTGATGGGCAATGTCTTTTTCCTTGTCGAATTTGAGAACAGTGTAGAAGTACCTTGAATCAAGATTATACCCGTTTATGCCAAGCGTTGGGTTACCGCTTTAAGCAAGAGGACTATTTAACCACCGCACTGACGCACCGCAGTGCGGGTACTCCCCACAATGAACGCTTGGAATTTTTAGGCGACGCGCTGCTCAGTTGTATTATGGCAGAGGCCCTGTTTGAGCGTTTTCCGGCCTCGCGTGAAGGTGAGTTGACACGTTTGCGTGCCAATTTAGTTAAACGAGATACATTGGTTAAAATCGCGCAACGCCTTGAATTAGGCCAATATCTGCGCCTTGGCGAGGGCGAATTAAAAACAGGGGGCGAAGGGCGAGCCTCAATTTTAGCCGATGGCGTGGAAGCCATTATTGGTGCCATTTATCGGGATAGCGGCATGCAAACGTGTCAATCAGTGGTTTTGCAACTTTGGGAAAAATCACTTTCTAATTTGTCATTGCGCCAAATCAAAGATCCAAAAACCCGTTTGCAAGAATATTTACAAGCCAAACAACAAGCGTTGCCGGTTTATCGGGTGTTAGCCATCGGCGGTACTCCCCACGCTCAGCAGTTTAAAGTGGAGTGTCTCGTGCCCGGCTTGCCTCAACCAACTTATGGCGGTGGCGAAAGCCGCCGTCGTGCCGAACAATCTGCCGCGGCTCAAGCTTTGGGGGTTTTAAATGTTGAGTGAAGGACACTGTGGCTATGTGGCTATCGTAGGTCGCCCAAATGTGGGCAAATCGACTTTGCTCAATCATTTGTTGGGGCAAAAACTTAGCATCACGTCGCGTAAACCGCAAACTACCCGCCATCGCCTTTTGGGCATTAAAACCGATGGCAATACCCAAATTATTTACGTGGATACGCCCGGGCTACATCGGCATCAACATAATGCCATGAATCGTTACCTCAATCGTGCGGCAACGAATAGCATGGAAGGTGTTGATGTGATTGTGGCCTTATTTACAAGAAGTGGCAACCAAACGCGACTTTACCGATATTTTTCCCATATCGGCCCACAAAGGCCAAAATCTGGTTGAACTGGAAGCTAAAATCATAAGCCTACTGCCTATCAGCACGCCGTTATTTCCAGAAGATCAAATCACAGATCGCAGTGAACGCTTTTTATGTGCTGAGATAGTACGCGAGAAATTAGTTCGCCGTTTGGGTGCAGAATTGCCTTACCGCCTCACGGTACAAATTGAACATTTTGAAAGCAGGAAAGATTTGATTTCTATTAGCGCCCTGATTTGGGTAGAGCGTCAAGGACAAAAAGCCATTGTCATTGGTAAGAAAGGGCTGATGCTCAAAGCCGTCGGAGAAGAGGCTCGCAAGGACATGGAAACCATGCTAGAGTGCAAAGTTTTTTTGCAATTATGGGTAAAAGTCAAGGAAGGTTGGTGTGATAATGAACGTGCCTTGCGGCAGTTGGGATATTCTGAGGATTAGGTAATGGATGCAAATATCTCGCGATTAAATGAATGAACAAAGATGTCAGATCGATGATCGGAGAAACCTTATAAAATCACTTATCTGAATGAAAGACGTTTTTATAATTCATCGAAACTAAACCTGACAGGTTTTAAAAACCTGTCAGGTTTGGCTTTACCTATTACGGTGTTTTTGCCGAGTCATCGGCTGTAGGTGTTTCGTCTTGTGCTTGTGATTTATTCCTTTCCTCTGTCGAGGGCGGTTCAGTCGCAGTTTCAGCTTTGGGTTCTTGCAGAACGATTTTATCCTTATTTCGTTCTATGGTTTTTTTCCCTATCCCCGTCACCCGAAAGAGATCGAAGATGGACTTAAACGGCCCCTGTTGTTCACGAAATGCCACGATAGCTGCGGCCTTATTATAACCCACGCCTTGTAATTCCCGTGATAAAGTCATCACGTCAGCGGTATTGATGTTGACAACGTGAGGAATTTTTCGCTTGGGAATAATTTTTACATCTGATACGACAATATTGTCTCTATTCCCGTCAACCAGTTTTTGACTTATCCCATATACTTGAGTCAACTCATCGGCCGACTTAAACGCTCCATGTTGTTCACGAAATGCCACGATGGCGGCGGCTTTTTTCTCACCGACGCCATGTAACACTTGCGCCAAAGTCCACTTATTGGCCCTATTGATGTCCACCTTTCCAGTTTCGGCGGCTTGAGTCGTCAGTAGAAGAGCAACTATCGAGAGGCTCAACAGGAATAAGAATTGAGGAAGTCGATTCAAGGACATTTTTTAAACTCCATAGTCAGTTGGTCATTCTATAAAGGGTTCACTTATAGTAAACCATTCATTAACAATCATACTCAAAAATCATTTGCCTGAAGTGTCTAAAGGTTGTTTTTCTTTAAAAGAATCCCTATTTTTTTTCATCAAGCGGCCAGTCGGGGGTTCAGTACATAAGGTCTTTAATGGACTGACAATTCGGCGCTTTTTGCGTTTCCCCAAGCAAATAAGGATTGTACTTTGCTAATATCTGACAAATTGGCTCGATGGCCTTTGGTAGATTCACTTAACTGAAAGAGTGCTATTGTTAACGTTTGTTAACATAAGTGAATCGGTAGTATAGACGCTCGAACCAAGGGCTACGTCAAAGTTTGAACTCACTTTTTGATTATTAGAGTCTTTATTGTAAATTTTAGACGGTACGGCAAAAATTTATAAATTACTGTTTATTAAAGTCATTTTATAAAAAATAAATAAGTTATATCGGACTTTGACAAGGCCCGGCGCTCGAACCCAAGTTTATTGAATTCTCACCAATCAGTTTTAGAAAAAGGATTGGTGAGAAACTTGGCTTTGAATCATTCTCACAAGGGGTTAAAAACTGTTCACCATTTTATGCTTATCACCTATCAGTTCAAAAAAACGCCTGAGTGAGTACAACTAAACTGATAGCTGGGCACTCTTTGGCACTCGCCTCTCCTTGCTTCTTGGCTTTGAGCGGTTCCTTGTGCCTTGTTCTTTGCCCTTTGTGTCTTTGGGGGATGTAGTGTTTTGTGGTTGAGATTGAGTGGCATCTGTCGGCTTGTCAGTTTCTTCGTCGGACACTCGGATTTTATCCTTGTTCTTTTCAAACGTTTTTTTCCCAATCCCTTTTACCTTCTTTATGTCAGCCGGCTTTTTAAACGGGCCGTTCTTTTTCCGGTAAACCACAATGGCCTTCGCCTTTTTTGGGCCTACGCCTTTTAGCAACCGTGCCAATGTTTTTTGATCGGCGGTATTGATGTTGACCGTTTTGACAGCGGCTGTTTTGGTGTCTGTCTGATTGGCAGTGGGTTTGGTAGTTGTGTCAGCCTGCGCGAACGGCAGAAGCGTCATTGATAAAGCCAAAACCCAAAAAAGAAAATATTTTTTAGCAATGGATTTCAATCAAAATCTCCTTATGAGTTGATAGTCAATCTGAGGAAGAGTTATTAAAGGTGAATACGATAACACTTTTTGCCTGTCAAGCAAATCCTTTGATGGCCCTTAAACTTCCGAAGTTTTTAAAACATCGGAGGCCTTAACGACTTATCTTATTGATTCTACTAAACTAACTTGCTTTTACGTGTCGGTTCGGCCCCGCCTCTGAACAATTAATGGCAGCGGCACGACAGGCATATTCTAAACTAGATGTTAAAAGGTTATCTGACATCGCCTTGAGAGTTTCCCGCCTCGCTAAAATCCCATGCTCAAAAAGATAGGAAAGCACCGCTGCCAGTAAATCGTTTGCCGTGAAAATAGCATTAATCCATTGAAAATAGGACTGACGTATTGACAAAATAAGTTTACTTAGTATTTTTCAGTTAGTTCGCTATAGTTTTTCAGATTAATATCGTCAGTAAATCGAAAACCGTAGGGGGCCGGCAAGCGGGCCGCAATGAATGTGGTTTTTCCTCTGAGTGCTCGCCCGCTTACTCACCTTTTCATAGAATTTAACCATCAATATTTAATGGAATTTCGATCTGCTGATAGTTGAAAACCTCCGAGTAAGGCATACTCGGAGGTTTTTAGCCACCACTCGATGATCATGTTTTCCACTATCGCCAGTAGCGAGGGCTTCATGGCATCGATCTACTGTATGTATCCGGGCACTACGAAAACTAAACTTAGGGTTAGTCTCAGTAGTTGAGAACGGCCCCTTTAAGGCGAACAATCGCCTATTACTAACCGGCCACCAAAGGCGAGCACCTACTACTAACTGGCCCACAAAAGGCGAGCAATCGCCTACTACTAACCGGCCCACAAAAGGCGAGCAATTATTTTTAGCATCATTCTCAACTACTGAGTCTGCTTTAGCAGACAGTAGATCGATGCTTGGGGATTGCTCCAATGCCATTGCCGTTAAGTAACAAAACACCTACAAAAAGTCTCTCCCTTAAAGCGCGACAGAGGGCCATAACTTGATTTTCAAACATAGAGTGATGGCCTTACAAATCTGTCAGTCCAAAAACAGGCAAAAATATAGTCGGCCCAAAAATATTGATAACTATTGATATTGGCTGGACATTATCTCAAAAAAATTGACATTTTTTTATTTTTAAAGTAGCGTTATAAACGCTTGAGGTGGTTAGCCTTCCACGTCAAAAAAATGGACTCTCAAGCATTCAAGTAACCCTAAGCTCTCATTAGGCGAGGGGATAAAGGGCTGAT
>NBMI01000355.1 GCA_002085445.1 Candidatus Parabeggiatoa sp. nov. 2 | reverse complement strand
ACAATGACTTAGAACCCCACCCCCTATATAAAAACATGGCACGACTGCTCGCTATTTAATAAAAAGATAGCAAAATAAAATAGTTCCTTAACTTAATGGCATTGACCGTTAGCCCCCCTTTCCGTTGACGGCGCAAAAAATTAACGTCTTATATAAAAATATAAAAATTTAAATGAGTTATCAATAAATTTCGCCAAAACCCGAACAAATTTTGCTCGTCTCCATTAATATAATAATAAGGGGCACCACCGTTTTAAATCATATCGACATGGGGGGCATTTCAACTCACCGCCATTGATTGACAGGTGCCGCAAAGCGGAAATTTCCGTACCAAAATCCCCCAAGGCCCCTTTATCAAAGGAGGAACTCCCTTCTTTGAAAAACTCATCTTGACCCAAAACTCAGTTTTAACCGGCCCAAACGGCTTTCGGTCAAGCACTATAGAATTTGACTTGAACAATGACATACGGAAAAGTGTACAAACCGCTGGCGCACCATTGATTGGGCCGTTTAGTGGATACGCGCCGCGCAAGGCCACAACATGCTTATGACCGACCCCAATCCGACGCTAAGTGATTCATTAATAACATAAGTTACAATTATGTCGCCTACCCCTTTTATAAATGCAACACTTTTGTGACTGGTATTGATATGAAAAAACCAGTATCAGGCATCCTTCTTTCCCCAAGGATGTGCAGGGTAATTATTGATAAGGAATGGTGATTATTTAACTTGTGCATTTTTATAAGCACTTTTGTTGTTTCGGGAAATCGTTTCGCTCATTCCCAAAACATCAGTTGTTCACTTTATTTAATTATCATTCCTAAGGCTACTTGGTTATTATGTCGTCACAATTTAGTGGGAGGTCAATATGAAAAAGTTCTATTGGGGATTGTTAGCAATCTGCTTGTTTTATGGATGTATGTCGAATTCCGGTTCTGTATCGCGTGAATCTCCACAGCGTGTACGTCTACCTGTACCTGAACCTCAACGACTACCCGAATGCCCTACCACTGAAGCAGGTGAAGCTGTGGTAAAAATTCTCTGCAAAGAAGGCCGTTTGTCTTCTGAAGAATGTGAATGTGAATATCGAAATTAAAAATTAAAAATGAATAATTAACAAAGACTTATAAAATAACTTATAAATTAAGTCATTTTAGAAGTCTTTTTTTTTCATTTAATTCACCCCTTAATTCGCATTGTGAGTTTAAATAGCAGTCATGTCCAAATACTGACAATGCGGATTTAGTAATAAATAAAGAAATCCTATTTTTCCAAAGGATTTCTATCCTAATTTTGAATAATTCTTAATTCGCATTGACAACCGTTTACCTTTCAACTGGAGGATTATGAGATGAAAAAGTTTTACTTGGGATTATCAGTCGCCTGTCTTTTGTATGGGTGCGTGACAACACCGACGGAACAACCTTCTTCAAGCGCGGTCGTAAAAAAAACATTTTCTCCACAGAAAAGGGTTAATCGTGGTATAGGATGTCAGGATTCAGACAATAACTGTATGAATGGAACTGGTGTGTATCTATACCCGGATGGATCACGCTACAAGGGGGAATTTCGAGCGGGCAAAAAACATGGCAAGGGTATCCTAACATTTGCCAATGGTGGGTACTATGATGGGGACTTTCAAAATAATAACAGACATGGTTTTGGTGTCTTTGAACAGAGTGATGGTTATCGCTATGAGGGAGAATGGCAAGACGATAAACCACATGGCAGGGGCCTCCAAATAAGGGCCAATGGTGAACGCTATGAAGGTGAATTTCACCGGGGTAAAAGACACGGACGTGGGGAATATCAATGGCCCAGTGGTAACCGCCATGTGGGAGAATGGCGAAATGGGAAAAGACATGGCCGAGGCATCCATATCTTTGCTGATGGTGGCCTTCTTATGCGTGAATGGGAAAGCAATCGGATAGTGAATACGGGAAGAAAAGTAGAAGCGGACTATGCCCAAATGGTGGAGGCCTTTTTTAGACGTGAAACGGGCATTAATCCTCATAATGAGGCCTATTTTTTTCGGATGTTAGAAGCTTTTATGAAACGTCGGCTCTATCAGTCAGATGACAACGCCGGTAACAAACTTGGTGATATAGTGACAGCTATTTTAGAACGAGAAAGTTCTGGCAAGGAAGCGGGCAAGGAAGCGGGCAAGGAACTTGGTAAAGTGGTGGAAGAAATGTTGATAAGAGATGGTTATTACATTCCCTAAAAAAATGTTTACCTCCAATCATTTTTTTGGCTATTAGTCGTTGCTTGAGCCTTTTTGGGGTCATAGTCGTTGCTTTAGCAACTCTTTGGGTTCGTAGTTATTGCTTTAGCAACTTCCCTGTTAAAGCTGAGCGACTACAAAACGACTATTATGTCATCATAATTAAGTGGGGAGGTCAATATGAAAAAGTCCTATTGGGGATTGTTAGCAATCTGTTTGTTTTATGGATGTTCTACAAAAACATCGCAACCCGTTGTTGCTCCGCGTGTATCTAAACCTCCATCACCGATTCATGAACCGCCTATGGAAGTTGAAAAACCAGCATCAATCCCCTGCGCTTCAGATGACGACAATGATGGTGTCAATAATTGTAACGACAGATGCGTATTGATCCTTGTACATTGGATGACGACAACGATGGGGTCAAAAATTGTAATGACAAGTGTTCAGGAACTTCTTACGGGGTTAAAGTGGATTCTCGCGGTTGTCGTATTGATCCTTGTACATTGGATGACGACAACGATGGGGTCAAAAATTGTAATGACAAGTGTCCCAGTACACCTTCTGGCGTTAAAGTGAATTCCAAAGGCTGCCGAGTTCGTAAATGCGATCAGCTTAAAGAAGGGGGCCTACAGGTAACCGAAGTGATTTGTAGAACAAGCAGCGATTCATCTGTTATTGAAGAGTGTAAAGCTTACTGCAAAGAAGGTTGTTTATCTCCTGAAGTGTGTCGAGAATTGAAACGGTAGTTTCTACCCAAAACTGATTTTAGTTTATCTTTTTCAGATAATTTAACAAAGAGTAACGGATACTATCCGTTCAAAAAGATAGTATCCGTGAAGCCATTTATCTGAACATTTATATATTTATACAGTTCCTTTTATTTGTACATAGTTATCATGCCGACATCCACTCAAAAAGAAGCGATTGACCAATTACAACAGTATGTGAATCAACGTCTTCTTGGTCAAAAATTATTGGTACGCCGTCTATTGATTGCGTTACTCGCAGACGGCCATTTACTTGTGGAAGGTGTTCCTGGACTCGGTAAAACGAGGGCTATCAAAACACTGGCAACGGGATTAGAAGCCTATTTTCTACGCCTGATTTGCTACCATCAGATTTAATTGGCACGGAGATTTTCCGTGAGGGTTCCTTTAGGCCTCACTTTGGGCCACTTTTTCATCACCTAGTCTTGGCTGATGAGATTAATCGTGCGCCGGCAAAAGTGCAGTCTGCACTATTAGAAGCGATGGGTGAACGTCAAGTGACTATTGGTCATAAAACTTATCTGTTGCCGGAATTGTTCTTAGTCATGGCAACTCAAAATCCTCTTGAACAAGAAGGCACTTATCCGTTGCCAGAAGCACAGTTAGATCGCTTTTTGCTTTATGTCCAAATAGATTATCCTGATGTAATAGCTGAACATGACATTTTGCGTTTAAATCGTCAAGAGGCTGAGCATCTAAAAACTAACCCATTGGACAAAGCTATTCCTCTTTCTCAGGAAGAATTGTTTGCCGCTCGCCAACAGGTTTTAAAAGTGCATCTTTCACAAGAACTGGAAAAATATTTGGTACAATTAGTCATAGCGACGCGAAAACCTCACACTCCGTCGTATAGTGACAAACTCAATCGTTGGCTACAATTTGGCGCGAGTCCGCGTGCCACGATTGCCTTAGATCGTTGTGCCCGTGCCCATGCTTGGCTAGAAGATAGAGATTATGTTTCTCCAGAAGATATTCATGCGATGGTGCCTGATGTCTTGCGCCATCGCTTAATATTGTCTTTTGATGCTCAAGCAGATGGGCTTACCACAAACGACTGTATCAATGAATTATTAACAAGCGTACCGGTGCCTTAACTTAATGGTACTGACTTATAAGTACCGAAGCATAACATCAGATTTTTATTCAAACTAAGAAACCAAGTTTTTTCAAAAAACGTCGGTGGATAAATACCCGATTATTTATGCACCAGTACTTAGCGCGTTTTATACTCGGCGCGGGCACAACTTGCGCTTTTGTCATTTCTCCCATTGGTCGAAATCTTTGGCTGTTGCAAGATTTATCCTTATGTCGAAATGACCGTTTAGTTTGTGCCCTAGTTAAGTATAAATTCTGAGAAATCCGAGTCAAGTTCAAAAAATCGGATTTCTTTAGTATGTTTAACAGATTATGGATACCAATGTGAGTCGCAGTGTTCAGGTTTCTTTTGATGAGCTTATTCGGTTGCGTTTTCAGTTAGTTAAAATAAAACTCCCCGCTCCGAAAAGCGTGATGACAACCTTGGCGGGTGGTTATCCGTCATCTTTTCGTGGACGTGGCATGGAGTTTATGGAAACGCGCCATTATCAGCCAGGTGACGATATTCGTGCCATAGATTGGCGAGTGACTGCCCGGACTGGAAAAACACATAGGAAATTATTTCGTGAAGAAAGGGAACGGCCGATCTTTTTATTAGTCGATTATGGCCCTTCCATGTTTTTTGGCACCAAAAAAAGGTTTAAATCGGTAGTAGCGGCTTATGCGGCGGCTTGGTTCGCTTGGGTAGCCAAGGCGCATGGTGATCGCGTTGGCGGGTTGATCTTTTCGGTCAATAAACCTATCATGTTGCCACCCGCAGGTGGACAACGAAGTGTGTTACGTTTTATCAAGGCATTAGTTGATAACCAGCCCTGTCAAGGTGGTGATGTTCAAACTGGACAACTCGATTTGGCTTTGGCACAACTCCGGCAAGTGGCCCATCCGGGGAGTTTAGTCTATTTAATCAGTGATTTTCGCGGATTAGATAAAGACGGCGAAACACATTTGAAACGGTTGGCTCTACATCATGATATCATGGCCGTGTTTATTTATGATCCACTTGAGAGGACTTTACCTTCGCTGCCCGGAAACTATGAGATGACTGACGGCCAACAAATACTGAGCTTTAATAGTGCTGAGTTGTGTCAAGTTTATCAGGAGCGTTTTGAACAACGCGCTACCGATTTTGAAACATTTTTTAAGCAGCAAGGCGCACACTGGCGAGCCTTGGCGACTGACAGTGTTCTTCCAGCCGCTTTGTTGTGAAGAAAACAAGAAGGAGTATGGATTATGAGTGAGTATATGATAGAACTTGAAGAAGAGGAATATCAAGAGATGGGTTCGCTAAATCACAGTATTGTGCAAGCACAAATTACCGGCTTATTGTACCCGGATGAGAGGTTTAGGGTCATGGTTGAATTAAGTCTGGATGCCAGTCAAATAGACTTGAGTCAATTCGGTCTCAAAACGAAGGATGAACTTAAGCCTGATGTTTGTATTTATCCACGTAGCGTAGGACTTAGTGAACCGACTGACATTTTAAAAATGCTTGATATGCCCTTGTTAGCCATTGAAGTCGTTTCACCAAAACAGGGTCTTGATGACATTTTAGCTAAGTTTAAAGCCTATTTTGCAGTGGGTATTCAGTCATGTTGGCTAGCTGTACCGGCGATCAAGTCCATAGCCGTCTATTCTCAGCCGATTCGCTTTAAAGCTTTCAATATGAATGATACAGATATCATTGATGAAGTATTGGACATTCACTTGCCCATTCAGAAGGTATTTGGATGGTAGGAAATAAGCGATTAAAACGATGAACTCCTCGACTGATCTGTTAAGCCAGTTACATGATATTCACCCACCCACGCCGGTACCATTTTGGCCGCCAGCACCGGGTTGGTGGATAGTCACTCTTTTGGCGATTTTATTCATCATGGTTGCTGGGTGGAGGTATCGGCGTTATTATTTGTCTCTAGCTTTTAAGCGAATGGCCCTAAGAATATTAAAACAATTGCATCAAGATTATCAATGCAGCGGAGAGAGTATCCAATTAGTGATGGCCTTGTCGATATTATTACGACGAGTGGCGCTGGTGAAGTTTCCGCGTCATCAAGTCGCCGGGCTAATTGGAAGAGCATGGTTGCAGTTTTTGGATGAAACGGGCCATAATATCTTCGCGCATAAGGCAACGAAAACTCATCAATCTGAGTAGCCACATCCAGCACTAACCAATATAATTTGGTTGCCTCTCGCCCTCCGTCAGCAACTTATCTACCGGATATCCGGCCATCGCCGCATGATTTTTTCTGGGCCGACTTGATGGAAAGTACAATTATGAAAAAACGGATTGTTTCTGGGCCAACTCGCCGGAAAGTACAACGGATTTTGGAGTAAACGGATTGTTTCTGGGCCAACTCGCCGGAAAGTACAACTTCTTTTAGGAA
>NBMI01000105.1 GCA_002085445.1 Candidatus Parabeggiatoa sp. nov. 2 | reverse complement strand
ACACCTCAATGCACGTTTGACGCGAAAAGCGCCTTTATGGAAACCGTATTAATATAGAAATTATTCTATATTGTCAATCTATTTCAATATTTTTTGCGACTATACCTTTAATAACACGGTGCGTGCCAATCACTAATTCACCGCGATAATCTTTGTAAATATCTATTTCGGCATGTTCAGCTTCCTGTTCTTCTTCAGACAGTTCAAGCCATTCTCTGGCTTCCGACGAATTGACTTTCTGCTTTAGAAAAGTGTCTTCCATAAACCGTGAGGGCGTCATCATATATCCATCTTTATTGATAAGGTATATCTCGCTGGTTTTTCCATGCTTATGTGAAATGATTTCATATAATTCCTTTTCAACTTCTATATTAACAATTATAATGCCGGCAAATTCACCTTTGGCTAATATTGGGGCGGAGACACTCATAACTTTAGTACCCGTTATTGTGGAAATATGTATATCGCGGATATAAACACCCTCTTTGCCATAAGCGAATATTTTGGCATTACCAATAGGATTAATTTCAGAGTGACTTGATACCACCACCTTACCCTGTTTATCCAAAACCCTTATTCGAGAAATGACTTCATGAATATCAATTAAAGTTTTGATTCTTTGAATGGCAGGTGTGAGATTTTGAGTGGTGAAAACCTCTACAAAAACTTTACTGGTAGCAAATGTTTTAACCAATTCCGCTTCTTCATCTAACAACGTTTCAATATGGAGCGCCCTTGATGTCGCTGTACTTTCTAAATGATGATAAATCTCATCTTCAATCATCTGTTTAGAAACGATATAACTGCTTGTAATAGCTACGATACCCGTCACTAAAATAAGGGTAAAAATGATACTGGATATTTTTGTTTGTATTTTCATTGTTTGGTTAGGGATGGTTTGGCAGTCGCATTCCATCAAAGTTGCCTTGAATTTGAATAACCACCGCGCCGTGCATCATGGGTGAATTGTGAATGATGAATGATGAATGATGAATTGTGAATGATGAATGATGAATTGTGAATTGTGAATGGTGAATTGTGAATTGTGAATTGTGATTGACTAATGGATATTTAGTGGGCTTCTCAATACTTAACTCAAGCAATAATTCATTTTCACTCTTTTGAAGTATGTTCAGTATTATATATTATAAAAAGGAAATGACGGAGTAAAAATGGTTGTAACGGATTTTGGGTTGGTAATTGGTAATTAGTAATTAGTACAACTAATTACGCGGATAAACGAATTATTGTGCTTGCCACATTAGATTAAGTCGCTAAAGCGACTACTAGAAACGTTAGATTAAGTCGCTAAAGCGATTACTACAAAGCTATAAGTTTATGATTTTGTTCTATCAAATGCCTTAATTGAACAAGATTATCGCTAAACTTAAGGGCTAATGTTTGTTGATTGAAACGAGTGGCTATTTCAAGGTAGTCTGGGCTTTGACTGATAAGATGCCAATGCTGTAATTGTTGAAGAATGTGACTTTGATGGGTTTTGAAATAGGTTTCTATCTGCGTAATGCAGGTTTTGGGTGGACGATGGGAGAAGAGTTTGCCATTTAAAAAATAGCCTTTGTGATTTTCGTCAACCGATAAAATCGGGTTTTTTTGGTTGAGGTTGACGATAATATTGGTGTTATTGGTGTCGCTGCTTTCAATGATTTGTCTAAAGAGTAAAACATCGATATAGTGTTTTAACAGCG
The DNA here is from genome assembly GCA_002085445.1 of Candidatus Parabeggiatoa sp. nov. 2. Lineage (GTDB taxonomy): Bacteria > Pseudomonadota > Gammaproteobacteria > Beggiatoales > Beggiatoaceae > Parabeggiatoa. The sequence continues at coordinate 54,964 of NBMI01000105.1, read as the reverse complement.
TTGGGTAGGTGGCAATCTCATGTTTTTTGAGCCATCTGACTAGTTGTAGAATAGGGATGTTGTCCTTGTCAATTTTTTCTAGTCCGTCTTTTTTGATGACGGGGTAATTTTTTATGCCGTCGCCAAAGTCGCGCATGATGAGAAAATATTTTTCTTTGCCACCGTTGTGTGGAGTCATTAAGGCGATATGTGTCCCTATTTTATTGAGGCCGAATAAGGGTTTAAGCTCATCGACAAAACATTGGTAGTTGATATTGTTATGCCATGCTTTAAAAGGCCCTTTGACAAAAACGTTGTACACGACATTGTTGTAGTGCATTTGGGCATAATAAGTTGGCGTTTTGCTGGTGACATTCATTTTGATAGCCTGTTGCATTATTTCTGCTTCATTGCCAAAAGCGGATAAGCGGCTACCATTGAAGGGTAGTTTGTTTTTCATTGTATTTTAGTTCAAACATTCGATTAATATAAAAAGGGGCACCGCACCGCCAGGGGCGTTGGTTGGCCTGGGGCGTTGCCCCAGGCTTTAATAATACTTACCGAAGGGGCTAATAGAGTTTAAAGTCAGCCCCTTTGGGGCGATTTTAATATAGCCCCTTTGGGGCGATCTTAATATAGCCAGGGGCACCGCCCCTGGCTTTTAGCCCCTTTGGGGCGATCTTAATATAAAAAGGGGCACCGCCTGGGGTGTTAAATATGGGTTGATTTTGCTCGTTTTTTTCACCCTATTTTTATTCCATATCCACATTCAACCCCTATCGGGGTTGGGGCCCTCATCGGCCCTTCCCCAGGTTTTCCTTAAGCTATTCAAATTCAACCCCTATCGGGGTTGGGATTCTCATCGGCACACAGAACAAAACGAGGGTGAAAAATGATCAAGGTTTTGGCAACAGATTTAACACCCCAGGCACCGCCCCTGGCTACTTTAGCGATTGGCTGGCTGGAGGACTTGCCACAAATGTTGATTTTGTAAAAGTAACGGAGAATTTTTCGCTTCGATTTGAGTCGATTTAGCTTGCCGATAGCCGTATTTTCTCTCAATCGCCAAATAGTACGTTCTCGCTTTTTCAGCATAATTATCAATGCCTTGCATACCCTCTCTCCGTTTAGTAATCACTGCTGCGACATCAAAGAAATGACTTATCCGAGAATGTTTTTTTAAGGTTTCATCATAATAGGCGGCAAAATGTTTGTAATCGCCGTGCGATTTCTGAATTTCTGACGCTGCCCACTGCCTCGTGTCTATATTTCGTTTAGCGGCTTGTTGATGGAGTAGATGAATATTGTTACTGCCAGAACCTTTGCCCCGGCAGGTGTGTTTATCCAAGGCATAATCTGGCACCTCCAACTGTCTTCTTGGTAAAATATCAGTAAACTCGTTGAAATAAATTTCTTTATAATGCGCCGTCACGTTTTGTGGGATTGAGCAAGTCGTAAAATCGATCTTATCCTGTCTTACCCATAAGACAATGGCTAACGCTAAATTTAACCGCGTCGCGCCCAAATCTTTGACGTACAAAAAATATAATGTTTTGATAATCTCATATAACACTTTTTTCTCTTTCGCCAAAGACAATATTAAATACCAACTATATAAACTGGCATTTTGGCCTAATTTCTTGGAACTACCGACGATTTTCGTTTGCAAATACGTCTCTAACAAGCGACGATTATCTTCACAATGCCACTGGGTGTTGATGAGATTACCAAAAAATAAGGCATTGAGTTCATCCTTTTGTTCTAATGCCGCTGCAAATTGAATCAGGGCCGATTTGATGTCTAAAGTATTGTTATCCTTAAATAAAGTGGGTGGCAGAAGTTTATCAATTAATGCTAAAGAAATCGGTTTGGGGTAAGATTGTACCGGATTGGGCGGCGTAATAAAGGACGTGACATACAGTAAGCCATGATTAACCATTCTATTTTTATAGGCATGACTTAACATAATGATAGCCTTAATACTGATGTATTTGGCCTTATCATAAGCTTTATTTTTTCTGTCAATTAACCATTGATTATACAATTTATATAAATTGACGCACAGGGCCGGTTCGGCAATACTAATATCTTCTGCGATGATGGTGAAAAGGCGGTTATACATCGCCTTGCCATAGTGACTATTTTCTAATTCACCTGCCCAAAATAAGGCCTCCGTGGCTTGGCAGCGCCGAATGCTTTTTTGTAACGCGGAAATCACTTCATCATATTTATACAAATTGTTAGTATGCTGTAAACTAATCATTATTGATGAATTACTTAGTTCTTTTGTAGGTGTTGCCCACCGTCGTCGTATTTTGTGGCCGGCAAGAAAAACGGTTACCTTCTATCAGTTTTTAACGCTTCAACACTTCAGACACGGAGCTACACTGAGTTTCACCGAGATTTCACCGATAAACCTGAGACTTTAGAAGTACAACTGTAACAACAACGATTTTTGGTAACGAGAAAACCGTGAGCAACTATAAAAATACTTTAAATTTACCTAAAACGGATTTTCCCATGCGAGGCAACTTATCCAAACGTGAGCCAGACATTCTGAAACATTGGGAAAACCTAGAATTATATCAACGGCTTCGACAACAGCGACAAGGCTGCCCAACTTTTATCTTGCACGACGGCCCCCCTTACGCTAATGGCGATATTCATATTGGTCATGCCATCAACAAAATCCTTAAGGACATCATTGTCAAGGCACGGACTCTGAGTGGCTTTGATGCGCCTTATGTGCCGGGGTGGGATTGTCATGGATTGCCTATTGAATTAGAGGTTGAAAAACAACACGGTAAATCCCTCCATTCCACACAGAAACAAAGGGGGGCTGATTCTCCCCTTTCGCAAAGGGGAGGCAAGGGAGATTTAGATGCCCGCCAATTTCGTCATGCCTGTCGTGAGTATGCAAAACGACAAGTCGATAAACAACGCATTGATTTTAAAAGATTAGGCGTTATTGGCGATTGGGATAATCCTTATTTAACAATGGATTATAAAACCGAGGCCAATATTATCCGTGCGTTGGGACGGATTATCGCCGCGGGGCATTTGGATAAAGGCTTTAAGCCGGTGCATTGGTGCAGCGATTGTAGCTCCGCGTTAGCAGAGGCGGAAGTTGAATATGAAGACAAAGAGTCCATGGCAATTGATGTACGCTTTACCGTCGTCAATGAAGAGGTTTTGTTGGCACGTTGTCATCATGCCCCAGAGCGTCTCGGCTCGGGGCCGTTGTCGATAGTCATTTGGACAACCACGCCTTGGACTTTACCCGCTAATCAAGCGGTGGCGCTGCATCCTAAGCTTGAATATTCCGTCGTGCAATGTGAAGAAGGCCAATATGGGCCGGAGCGTCTCATTGTCGCGGAGGCCTTGCTCAAGGATACGATGTTTCGTTATGGCAATGAACATTATCATGTGGTGGCCTATTGTCAAGGTAAAGACTTGGAAGGTTTGCAGTTACAACATCCGTTTTATGACCGTCAGGTGCCGATTATTCTGGGCGAACATGTTACCACCGAGGCGGGAACTGGCGCGGTACACACGGCACCCGGACATGGTCAAGATGACTATGTGGTGGGCCAACGTTACGGTTTGCCGGTCGATAATCCGGTAGACGAAAAAGGTAACTTTTTACCGGATACCCAATTTTTCGGCGGTGAACATGTTTTTACGGCCAATGAACATGTAATAGATGTTCTCAAAGCGCGTGGTAAGTTGGTGCATGAGCATCGCATTCGCCATAGTTATCCGCACTGTTGGCGGCATAAAACGCCTATTATTTTCCGTGCGACGCCACAGTGGTTTATTAGCATGGATAAGCTGGGCCTACGGCAACAGGCAAAAGAAGCCATAAAAACAGTGACTTGGATACCGGATTGGGGCTTGCAACGCATTGAAGGCATGGTTGCTAATCGTCCCGATTGGTGTATCTCGCGGCAACGCCATTGGGGTGTGCCTATCACGTTACTACTGCATAAAAACACCGGAGAATTGCATCCACGCACGTCTGAGTTGATTGAAGCGGTAGCGCAGCGCGTTGAACAAAGCGGCATTGATGCGTGGTTTGAACTCGATCCGGCCGAATTGTTGGCAGAGGAGGCGGCCGATTATGATAAAGTAACTGATACGCTAGATGTCTGGTTTGATTCTGGCGTGACTCACGCGACGATTTTGGAGAATCATGCCAAACGGCGTGTGCCGGCGGATTTGTATTTGGAAGGTTCCGATCAACATCGCGGCTGGTTTCAAGCCTCGCTGTTGACTTCCGTTGCCATGCGCGATGGCGCACCGCCTTATAAAGAGGTACTGACACACGGTTTCACCGTGGATGCCAAGGGCGAAAAAATGTCCAAATCCAAGGGCAATGTGGTGGCACCGCAAAAAGTCATTAAAACATTAGGGGCGGATATTTTGCGCTTGTGGGTGGCTGCCACCGATTATCGCGGAGAGCTGTCGGTATCCAATGAAATTTTAAAGCGGATTGCGGATGCCTATCGACGGTTACGCAATACGGCGCGATTTTTACTCGCCAATTTGCACGATTTTAATCCCGACACGGACGGCGTAGCGCCAGAAGAGATGTTAGCCTTGGATCGTTGGGCGGTGGATCGCGCTTTTCGCTTACAACAAGAAATTCTTAGCGGCTACGAGACTTATCAGTTTCATTTGGTTTATCAAAAACTCCACCATTTTTGCACGGTGGACATGGGCAGTCTTTATCTTGATATTATTAAAGATCGTCAATACACTTGCCAAACCAATAGTCTTGCTCGCCGCTCGGCACAAACGGCGCTCTATCACATTGTTGAAGCCTTAGTGCGCTGGCTTGCGCCCCTGCTCAGTTTTACGGCCGAGGATATTTGGCGCTATATGCCGAGCAAACGCAGTGAATCTGTGTTGTTGGAAACGTGGTATGAAGGGTTGTTTTCGTATTCCGATGAGGAAAGGAAAAATTTGGAAAAAGTTATTGAAGTGCGTGAAACCGTCAACAAGGAATTGGAAAAACTGCGCGTTGCCGAGGCCATCGGGGCATCTTTAGATGCCGAAGTGGATATTTATTGTGACGACGCGCTTTATACACAGTTGACGGCTTTTGACGATGAATTACGCTTTGTGTTTATTACTTCTTACGCACGAGTACATAAAGCCGGTGACAAACCTGAACATGCAGTGGCGTGTGAGGGTTTCTGGCTTGAAGCCAAGCCGTCTCAACATCCAAAATGTGTACGCTGTTGGCATCATCGTGAAGATGTCGGTACACATCCTGAACACCCCGAATTGTGTGGGCGTTGTGTAGAAAATGTCGTGGGTAAAGGTGAGCAACGTCGTTATGCGTGAAAAATCTTCCCAGCCCCCCGGTTTTATAAAAACTGGGGGGAATAACAATTCAGCTCTAAAAAGAGATGATAAAAAATCCCCTTGGCAACCAAGCAATGCAAATGCGTTAATATGGTTATGGTTATCGCTATTAGTCGTGGTGCTAGATCAAGTGACTAAAGTGTGGGTGAGTGCAACCTTGGAGTTGCACCAGTCCATTGCCGTGCTACCGTTTTTTGATTTGAGATTGGTACACAATGAGGGGGCCGCATGGAGCTTTTTGGCGGATGCAAGCGGTTGGCAACGCTGGTTCTTGAGTGGGCTGGCGATATTGATCAGTGGTGTGATAGTGGTATGGCTGAGCCGCCTTGAACGTCAACAACGTTGGTTAGCTTGTGCGCTCGCTTTGATACTTGGTGGTGCATTAGGCAATGTGATGGATAGGGCGATGTATGGATACGTTGTTGATTTTATTGATATATACTATCAACAAATGCATTGGCCGGTGTTTAATATTGCTGACAGTGCCATCAGTGTGGGAGCAGTCATGTTGCTGATAGACGCGTTGCGGGGACATGCTGAAGAGAATGAAAAATGACTTCTTCCAGGTTCTAGGGGTGTTGCCCCTGGCTTTAATAATACATACCGAAGGGGCTAATAGAAGTTAACAAGGAAAGCCCCTTTGGTACGAGATTAATATAGCCAGGGGCATCGCCCTTGGCTTTAACCAATGGACAATGACCGATGACCAAAACATAGACAACCTAACAAAGGGGGTTACAAATAAATGAGCAAGGACACAGTCACAATTACTGATAACAGCACTGGAAAATCCATTGAATGTCCGATTAAAAGAGGAACACATGGGCCCCCTGTTATTGATTGCCAAGCTTTACCCAAGGAATTGGGCATGTTTACTTTTGACCCGGCCTTTATGACTACGGCCAGTTGCGAAAGTACTATCACCTTTGTTGACGGTGAACAAGGCATTTTGTTGTATCGTGGCTATCCCATTGATCAGTTGGCTGAAAAAAGTAGTTATCTGGAAGTGTGTTATTTATTGTTATACGGTGAATTGCCGACGAGCGAACAAATGGATAATTTCAACGCTTCCATTCGCCAACACACCCTGTTAAATGAAGGATTGCAGCGTTTTTACAGCGGCTTTAGAGATAGTGCTCATCCCATGGCAATGCTCGTGGGTGTCGTCGGTGCGTTGTCGAGTTACTATTATGATGCGATGGATATTAAAAATCCTGAACATCGCAGTAAGAGTGCCTTGCGCCTGGTTGCCAAAATGCCAACGATTGCGGCTAACAGTTACAAGTATTTGATGGGTCATCCTTACGTTTATCCACGCAATGACTTAGGTTATGTCGAGAATTTCATGCACATGATGTTCGCTGTACCGACAGAACCTTATCAGTTTAATGAAACCGCTATTAAAGCGTTGGAAACCGTGTTGATTTTGCATGCTGACCATGAACAAAATGCCAGTACTTCAACAGTACGCTTGGCCGGCAGTTCACAAGCCCATCCTTTTTCTTGCGTGGCGGGGGGAATTGCGACGCTGTGGGGGCCGGCACATGGTGGCGCAAATGAGGCCGTTATTCGGATGTTGAAAGAAATTGAGCACCCGAAAAACATTCCTCACTACATCAACAAGTTCAAGGACAAGGATAGTTATCAGCGGCTTATGGGTTTTGGACATCGTGTTTATAAAAACTACGATCCGCGTGCCAAGATTATTCGGAAAATTTGCCATCAATTGTTGGAAGAACTGGATGCTGAAAAACAGCCCTTGTTTGAAATTGCGATGGAATTGGAGCGAATTGCGCTTTCTGATGACTATTTTATTGAACGCAAACTGTACCCGAATGTTGACTTTTATTCTGGGACTATCCTCAGTGCCTTGGGTATTCCATTAAATATGTTTACGGTCATGTTTGCCGTGGCACGCACTGTCGGCTGGGTGGCACAATGGATGGAAATGATGAATGAGCCAGTTGTGAGGATTGGTCGTCCACGCCAGTTGTATACTGGGGCCGCACTGCGGGATTATACGCCTATGGAGGAACGCTCGGCCTAAATGGAAATGGGGAATGGGGAATAGGGAATGGTGGGCCTGGTAGGACTTGAACCTACGACCAATCGATTATGAGTCGATCGCTCTGACCAACTGAGCTACAGGCCCTTTGACACTAGGCTATTTGGACTGCCTAGCTAAAGAGGGTGCGCATTCTATCATGTTCATCAGAAAAAGCCAATACATTTTTAAAAAATTTTCATTGGTCATTGGTAATAGGTAATTGGTAATTGCTTTTTACACTTTCACCTTGGGGTGGTGCTTGACTCAGGTTCTTTGAGCCACCAAAAAATTGAGCCCTATTCCGCTTTTAAAAATATTTTTAAAAATAGTCAGTTAAATAACCCTATTTTCATTAGTATCTGCTAAAAAATAACTTACCAAAACAGCTAAAGCAGTTGTCTAAAAGCTAAAGTACCCTAAAGGGCACTATACCTATTTTGGGGAAATTAATTTTTCTTCGATCCTTAGCAATCAGCAAGGCTTCCCTTCGGTAAACGGAGTAAACGGAGCAAAGCGTAGTTAGTTCGTTTCGTTTACTTCGTTCTCGTCGTTTACGTTTCATCACCCCACTTTTATCCCACCTGACTTCCTGCCTCTTTTCAAACGGCGAATAGTGAATAGCGAATAGGAAACGGCGAATGAGTTTTGCTCGATATACGGAATGTACATATGCGGGTGAACATAAAAATTGACCCGTTTGGTTTAGAAAAACCGCAATACCGCAAAATTCGGCAGAAAGGCCGCTTTTCAGGACGAAAAATCTAGAAACGATTACTGCTTTATTTTGCGCTATTGCGAAAACCCGTATTTTTATTGACTTTCAATCCGAAAGCAGATAAGTGGGTAAACAAAAGTCTTTTAATATAACGAGCGGCTTGTGAGTCGCTAAGGCGACTACTACAAACCGTCAATAAGCGTGCCTACTTAAAAAATCCGTTTCGGAAAGCGTATCCGTTGTACTATCAGTATCCGTTGTACTATCAGTATACTCAATTGGTAACAGGTAACTGATTTCTGTGTTCCCGTTTTTTAAAGCAAAAACTGATTCCAGCGAACTGATAACTGGAATTACGGCCATAACACCAATCCCCATACCAAAACGGTATAGCACAGGGCAATGAATACTGCCGCCGAGCCAATATCTTTGGCACGCCCAATCAGCGGATGCTTTTCCTGACTAATGCGATCCGCCACCGCTTCAATAGCGGAGTTAAATAATTCCGTTATCAACACTAATAACAAGCACGATATCAATAACGCTCGTTCAACGCCGCTGTCCCCTAACCAAAAAGCTAACGGTATCAATACGATACATAATAGCACTTCTTGGCGAAAGGCCTGTTCATTAATCCATGCTGCCTTAAAACCGGCTATTGAATAGCCAAAGGCTTTAACTAATCTGGTTAATCCGGTATTTTGGTTCATTGCTGTTTCTCCAGAAAATTACCCAAAATGAAACTTTTTAAAAATCCGATGTCTTTAAGACATCGGATTTTTAGTGCTCTAAATATAAACCGGTGTAGTCGTTATTTCCAAACAATGTCTAACTCTTTAGCGGCCTTAACTTCGTTCAAAGTTAGTCTGATAACGGCCCACATTGCCAAGCTTTGTCACCCCGGTTTTCATTAAAAACTAGAAGATCGAGTCATACTTATCAATCCGACAATCTGGCCCACTTTTATCAACACAGAGGGCACAGAGTTGACACTGAGGAACACAGAGAAAAAACTTCGTTAGACGGTGTTTTCAAGTTGAGTGAGCTAGGCCATTTTCTGAGTTAAGTCGTTTTCAAGTATCGCTTAGAAAAACTCTTACTTATCAATCCGACAACATGGCCCACTTTTATCAACACGGACAGAGTTGACACAGAGGAACACTGAGAAAAAACGTCGTTAGACGGTGTTTTCAAGTTGAGTGAGTTAGGCTGTTTTCTGAGTTAAGTCGTTTTTAAGTGAACAAAACCGTTGATAAGTCAATTCGTTTATCGGCCCGTCATCCTAAGTACTATTATATGACTTAGGCCGTTTTCTGAATTAAGTCGTTTTCAAGTATCGCTTAGAAAAACTCTTACCTATCAATCCGACAATCTGGCCCACTTTTATCAACACTTCAGTCTACAGAGTCGGCACAGATTCTGAGTTAAGTCGTTTTTTCGTTCGCAAAACCGTTGCTAAGTCAATTCGTTTATCGGCCCGTAATTAGTTGTACTCTCTTATGACTTAGGCCGTTTTCTGAGCTAAGTCGTTTTTTCGTTCGCAAAACCGTTGATAAGTCAATTCGTTTATCGGCCCGTCATCCTAAGTTTCTGAGTTAAGTCGTTTTTTCGTTCGCAAAACCGTTGATAAGTCAATTCGTTTATCGGCCCGTAATTAGTTGTACTCTCTTATGACTTAGGCCGTTTTCTGAGCTAAGTCGTTTTCAAGTATCGCTTAGAAAAACTCTTACCTATCAATCCGACAATCTGGCCCACTTTTATCAACACTTCAGTCTACAGAGTTGACAGTGAGGAACAGTGAGAAAAAACGTCGTTATATGAGTGAGTTAGGCAGTTTTCTGAGTTAAGTGCTCACGAGTTTATTTTTATATGGGAGTTTGCCTTGCCGAATACCCAATTCAATACTTCAAACACTTTTTGTAAGTCCTCTGTAGCTGATATTTGAGTCGGGTCTTTAGTAAAGACGTTATTCTCAAATTGACCAAACTCCCAAGCCTTCCCGGTAGTGACGACACTGTAACAAGTTTTTGCACCTTTGATAGATGCGGCATACATTTCCGCTAAGGTCTGCGCCCAACCTTCATTCCATTTCTCTGGCGAAGCCTCCATGACACAAAGAGGTTCATGCATAGTACCCAATTTATTAAAAAATCTTCACAAATATTCCTAATTCGCCAATTGAAACGATAGCGTAGCGTGATAGCGATAGCCCAAACTGCAAATCTAAAGGTTAATTGTTAATTGTTAGTGGCTGAGGAATAATCTTGAATTTATTAAACGCTGTCCCTATAATAAATATTGTGAGTGCAAACTCATGTTGGGCGTGGTTCTAACCAAAAACCGTTGGTTAGGTAAAATGGCGAGCGTAACTTCAAACCTTTTCCGCAATGATGTTAAAACAAATACCGAGAACCAAGGTAGTCAAAACATCATTTATGCGCCTTGGCTTTTGTTAAGGCTTTGAGAGATACCTCCTCACTTTTCCTAAGGTGGTAAGTGTGCTATTGTTAACTTTTGTTAACCTAAATGTATCGGTGGAATAGACATGACACCATGCTTTGTTTTTGGTGCTATCAAATAATCAGGTTCACCTACTAAATCTTGTTCTTTATCTACATTGAAGGGGGCGCGTGACCATACCAGGAGTTGTTTATAATTTGCTGCCACTTCATCTAATATATAACTAATAATATGCTCACAGATAGCAAACTCATTAATAAAATAGGCATCCTCCGTTAAACTAACTTCTATACGGGAGAAAATATAATCAGGTATTTTGATTTCTTTTTTATCTATAAACTGTTCGATCCTTACTTCAATATCGAATTTCTGGGCGACTTCACCAATGGATTTGAACGTGCTATATGGCATTGATAATCTCCGTTGTAAGTACTGAAGCAAAAATTATCATATATATTATACTTGTCCGTAAATTAATTTTTAGATAATAAAAAAATAGTTAAATTAACAAAACCCTTATTTTCGGACAACTCTATTATAGATGTTCAGAAAAATAATTTCAAAAAAGCCAATAGTGAATAAATAGACGTCCAAGATAAATCTTGGGCTCCGGACGAAATCAAGGCTCACACGAACGGTTGCGGCACGGTTTCCGCTACGCTCGCTACCACTTCATCATAGGCGCCGGGTTTAATGGATGCTTTATAAACCATCTTGCCGCTCTTTTTCCAAGGTTTTTATGGAAGTCAGAATTTGGAAATTTAGCTTTGACTGCTTTTATGTATGATTTATGGATTCCAAACTTGAACAAACCGAATGAAAAGTCAACCAAATCTCCCTTTCGGAAAAGTTCAACAAGCGGATACAATTCATCCTTGTACATTCGTATCTTGTGATGCTCGGTGATCATGAGTTCAATTTCATTTGACCAAGCCTCAAGATTTCTGTTTTTTAAGTACTCCATGGCTGGATATATGGATGGCGGTATGTAATCAACTGTATCTTCTACCCATATTCCAATGTCGTGAAAAGCCCCAGCAATAATAATTTTCTCTCGTTCCTCTTTATTACAGTCTTTAAGCGCGAGACAAAAATGAACCATTCGATAGACATGGTTCTTATATCCTTCATATTCACTTCCGATAATTTCATTCCAGTCTTTGAGAATTTCCTCAAGCAAAGGAATCTGCTCTTCAATGTTCACTGATAATTCTCCATTCTTGGTACATAACGTTCAAGCTAACCCGCGCCGAAGGCTTCGGGTTCAGTAATTTACGAACAGATGTAGTAGAAGCTTCGCTGCAACCCACCATTCATTTCAAATACTCTCCATTCATATTTTCATTGACTCCTTCACCACACCAATTTGGTGGATAAATTCCCCAATTGACCGCACGATGAAAAGATGAATATTTCCAATCCTTAACCTGTTTAACATATCCATGTTTTACCTTCTAATAATGAATGTAATCAACATGGTGACTTAAATCGGTTTCATTACGAATAACATGTTCCCAAAATAATCAGCCAAATACCCCGTTCTCCCTTGCCTCCTGGGCGAACGATGCTCGGTAGCTGGTAATTGACGAGAAAATGCGGATTTAATTTGTCGCCTTCGCATGATTATTATCGTTAGTAGGTAGAGATAAAATGCAATGAAGATGGGAAGAATAAATCACCGCCGCATCAATTCTAAAAGGATGGGCTTTCATAACGTAACGAAAAGCCGCAAATTTTCGATATTATCAGTCAACAAGCAGGATTTCCGCTCTAAAAGAGCGACAGTAAAAAAATAGCATCCACCTTCTACACGAAAGCGACGATAATTCCAAACTAAAGTTTGGACTCCTGCCAAACTAAAGTTTGAACGACTGCCTTCCTTACGTGTAGTCGTTATTTCCAAACAATGTCTAACTCTTTAGCGGCCTTAACTTCGTTCAAACGTCGCACGGGGAGGCTATAGGGGGCATTTTTCAGTGTTTCAGGATTTTCACCTGCCTCTTTTAGAATTTCACACAAGGCATTAACAAACTTATCTAAAGTTTGCTTGTCTTCCGTTTCTGTCGGCTCAATCAACAAACATTCTGGCACAAGCAAGGGAAAATAGGTTGTCGGGGCGTGAAAGCCTTTGTCAAGTAACCGTTTAGCAAAATCCATCGCTGTGACACCTTGTTGTTTGGCTTGATGTTTGAGCGTCAAAATAAATTCATGGCTGGCATGGCGTTGAGGAAAGGCCATGTCAAATCCCGCTTTAGCCAAGCTTGCCTGCAAATAGTTGGCATTTAACGTCGAAAATTCTGCCACCCTTGCCATCCCTTCACGGCCGAGTAGACGGGCATAAACATAAGCGCGCAATAGAACACCAACATTGCCCGGCAGTGCCAACATGCGCCCTATGGTTTGTGGATAATCCGCTTCAGTCAACCAATGATAGGCCTCGCCATCGTATCCCACCGTCGGCACGGGTAAAAATGGCAACAATCGTTCATTAACGCCTACCGGCCCAGCGCCCGGCCCGCCGCCGCCGTGCGGGGTTGAAAAGGTTTTATGTAAATTGATATGAATGACATCAAAACCCATATCGCCGGGGCGCACTTTGCCCAAAATCGCGTTGAGATTCGCGCCGTCATAATACAATAAGCCTCCCGCCTTGTGTACACTTTCGGCAATCTCAGTAATGTGTCGTTCAAACACACCGAGCGTAGAAGGATTCGTTAACATAATCCCCGCCGTATGTGGGCCGACTGCCGCCCGTAAGGCGGCGATATCGACATCACCCTCAGCGTTAGTGGGAATTTCACGTGCTTTAAAACCACACATGACAGCCGAAGCGGGATTCGTACCGTGTGCGGCATCGGGCACAAGTATTTCGGTGCGTTGCGTATCACTGCGTGCATCATGATAAGCGCGTATCATAGCGACACCGGCAAATTCGCCCTGAGCACCGGCCGCGGGCGCTAAAGACACGGCCTTCATCCCGGTGACTTCTTTGAGGATTTCTTGCAAATCATATAAACAAGCCAGTACGCCTTGACTCTGTGGCTCAGGGGCACTGGGGTGATGAGATAAAAAGCCGGGCAACATTGCCAAGGTATTACACGCACGCGGGTTATATTTCATCGTGCAAGAGCCGAGTGGATAAAAATGTGTGTCGATAGAAAAGTTTTTCTGTGACAAGCGCGTGTAGTGACGAACGACTTGCATTTCTGACACTTCGGGCAACTGGGGGCGCTTTTTACGCAGAAATTTTGCTGGGATGTCATTTAATTCTGGACGATTGGCGGGATATTGCGAGGTTGCGGAACGGCCGGGGCTGCTATGTTCAAAGATGAGCATAAAATCTATTTAAAATCAAAGGGTTTAAAAGGAAAATGGTATTTAAGTGTTTTTAAATTAAAGTGATATTTTAGCTGAATCTGATAATAAATTGAACTTTCTAAAAACGCCGAATATTCTGGAGTGCCAAACGTCGCAAAGTGGAATTTTGCACACGGCGGCTTGCCAAACGTTAGTTTGGTACGACTGCCAAACTAAAGTTTGGACTCCCGTAGTGCTTTTGGCGAATTGATTCTGTTTTGTTAATTTGCAGATAGTGTCTGGTTCCTTAACTAAAGCATAATCCACCAAAATGCCTAACGAAGGCTTGCCAAACTACTCCTTGAATTATTTTCACAACTCTTCAAACTGCCCAAACTGCATAAAACGTTGATAGCGAGCCTCTATCAATTCATCAACGGACAGTTTATCAAGTTCCGCCAAATTCTCTTGCAAGACGGTACTCAAAGTCTCAGCCGTCACTTTAACATCTCGGTGTGCGCCGCCCAAAGGTTCAGATATGATGATGTCTATTAAGCCCTGTTCTTTAAGGCGTTGTGATGTCATCTTCATGGCTTCGGCGGCTTCGGCCGCTTTCTCGGCACTTTTCCACAAAATCGACGCGCAGCCTTCGGGGGAAATCACTGAATAGGTGCTGTATTCTAACATACACAGCTTATCGCCTACGCCTATCCCCAAAGCACCGCCTGAACCGCCTTCACCAATGATGGTGCAAATGATGGGCGTTTTTAAACTCGACATGACATATAAATTACGGGCAATGGCTTCACTTTGCCCACGCTCTTCGGCATCAACACCCGGATAGGCACCGGGCGTGTCAATAAAAGTGAAGATGGGCAACTTAAAGCGTTCAGCCATCTTCATCAGGCGCAAGGCTTTGCGATAGCCTTCGGGGCGTGGCATCCCAAAATTACGTTGTATTTTTTCTTTGGTATCGCGGCCTTTTTGTTGACCGATAATCATCACTGGACGATCTTCAAGTCGCGCCAATCCACCCACCATAGCCTGATCATCGCCAAAAGTACGATCACCGTGCAGTTCATGAAAATCGGTAAAAACAAGTTCAACGTAATCAAGCAGATAAGGCCTCTGCGGGTGCCGCGCCAGTTGGGAAATCTGCCAAGCTGTTAGGGAGGAGAAAATTTTGCGGGTTAACTCTTGACATTTGACTTGCAGACGAGCAATTTCGTCGCTGATGTTGATTTCAGTATCATTACCGACGTAGCGCAGCTCATCAATTTTAGCTTCGAGTTCTGCGATAGGTTGTTCAAATTCAAGAAAATTAAGATTCATTTGTTTCAGTTATCAGTCAGTAAGGGGCCGGCAACGTTGTTGCCGGCCCCATCGTCGTATTTTTGGGGCCGGCAAGAAAAACACAGTTTGTAGTAGTCACTTTAGCGACTATGACTTTGGCCTTTCAGGCAAAATTCGCTCCGCGAAACTTTAGCCTTTCAGGCTAAAGCCTGAATTTCTATTTTATCGTTCACTTTACCCCTTGGTGTGTAAAATGTGAATAGTGCAACTTGTGGAAAAATTAAAAACACACCACGTTGTTTGATTGTGAATCGCCTTAAGGAAAACCTGTGGAAAAGGTAAAGATATTAAAAACGCACCACGTTGTTTGATTGTGAATCGCCTTAAGGAAAACCTGTGGAAAAGGTAAAGATATTAAAGACGCACCAACCCCGAAAGGGTTGAATATGCACAAGTGGGTAAAAAAAGTCATAACGAGCGGTAATAGTCGCTAAAGCGACTACTACAAACCGTCACCAAAAAATGATTTATGCGTACTTATTTGTGTTTAATGTGTGACTTTTCAACTATTTTATTTTATACGAATATTTGTTTTTTTTCGATCTCGACTTTGGCGACAATTTTATATTTTTATCTTTAATAATCTTGCTAATTACTGAAACTATTGAACCCAGAAACGTGAGTAACTGATAACTGAAATAACTGAAATAACTGAAATAACTGAAAACTGATCACTGAACACTGATCACTGTTCACTGAATTCAGGTTTAGGTTGGCGTGAGAGTAAAGCTTGCACCGCCTCTTTTGGAGTACACACACCTTGCAGCACGTTATTAACTTGCTCAACAATCGGCATGTCTATCCCACGTTGCCGAGCTAAACGACTCACTTCACGAGTAGTCCGCACCCCTTCAACGACTTGCCCAATTTCGGTTTGCGCTTGGTTGATATCAGCGCCCTGCGCTAAAGCGTAACCAAAACGGCGATTGCGTGATTGGTTGTCAGTACAAGTGAGCACCAAATCACCTAAGCCAGCTAAACCCATAAACGTTTCACGTTGTCCACCCAGCACGGTGCCAAAGCGCACTATTTCCGTCAAGCCGCGTGTGATGAGGGCCGCACGAGTATTAGCCCCTAAACCTAAACCATCTGCAATCCCGGCCGCAATCGCCATAATATTTTTCACCGCGCCGCCGGCTTGTACACCAATGATGTCGGTACTGGTATAAGGGCGAAAGCTGTGATTATGGAATAATCTTACCAAGTCTTGAGCGTATTGGGTGTCCGGTGACGCTATCGTGACAGCCGTTGGTAGCCCAGCCGCGACTTCCTTGGCAAATGACGGCCCGGACAAAACGCCCAAAGGCCTAAAACTTCCTAATACAAGCTCTGCCACTTGATGTAGCAATAAGCCCGTATCGTTTTCCAAGCCTTTTGTCGCCCAACACACACGCGCTCCCTCGGTAATGTCGGGGGCAATCTTGTTGAGCGTTTCACGAAAGCCATGACTGGGCACCACTACCACAATATCGTCCACCTGTGGTACCGACTCTTCTAGGTGGGCAATCGGTTGTAAAGTCTCCGGAAAGTGACTATCTGGCAAAAATAGGACATTTTGTCGCGTCACCCTCATTTGCTCGATATGTTCAGCATCTCGACTCCAAAGCCAAACTTCGTTACCGTTACGAGCCAAAACCAAGGCGAGTGCCGTACCCCACGAGCCGGCACCCAGTACCAGAATAGGTTTTTGTACTGTCATTAACTAGAACCGATTCATTTATGTTAACAAACGTTAACAATAGCACTCATCAGAGTGGGTGAATAGACTAATGAAAGAAAAATTAAAAATACTGAGGTGTCTTTCCAAAGCGGTCTTTTTTAGGGCCATGTTGGCGAATTGATTTTATTGAAGGCCCTTTTCCATAAAAACGTCTAAAAGGACAAGTAGGACACCCGGATTTTTGAGTATGTGTTAATGAATGGTTTACTATAAGTGAACCCTCACCAGAGCATTCGCCCCACGGGGAAAAGGCAATGTCCGCTGCCCTTATTTAATACCAATCCTTCCAAGCTTACCTTGGGCTCCTTATATACTTGCTGGAGATTTCAAGGAAGGATTGATATAAAGTGCGGTGTCTCTCCCTTTGGAAAGACACCTATTTTTTGAGGAAGAAGGGAGATTAGACTAATGAAAAATGAAAAATGATTAATTCAATGAGAAGTCTATAATTTTGTTATAAATTTCCTGAAAAGTTCATTTTTTCATTTTCACAGATTATCGTTACGTTCCGTATAAACGTTAATTGATAGTGGCTTTTTGCTCTTGTTGTTTTTGCTGAAGTTGTTGGGTATACAAGGCATCGAAGTTTATAGGTGCCAACAAGGGTAGTTGAAATCCGCCCCGTGTCACCAAGTTAGAAATGGTTTCACGGACGAATGGGAACAAAATGTTTGGGCAATAACTATGGAGCATATACGACAATTTGTTTTCGGTAAACCCCTTCAGAACGAAAAGACCGGCTTGATGGACTTCGACAAGAAAGGCGGTTTTTTCTTCGAGTTTGGCGGTGGCGGTAATGTTTAACACCACTTCGTAGATATCTTCATTCAACTTATTGATGTCATTAGACATCTCCAATTCCAAATGCGGTTTCCACTGTTCCATAAAAATCTGTGGTGAGTTGGGTGTCTCAAAAGAAATGTCCTTGGTATAGATATTTTGTATCCCAAATTCTTCTTGCGTGGCGGTGTCCGCCTCCGCCGGATTAGGCGTATTTTCCACTGTGTCGTCCTATTTTGAATAATTAATCAATCTGGTATTATTTGACTGAATAAATCCCCCCTCACCTCTTCAAAAAGGGAGAAATGCCGCCGGCGTTTTGCCAAGGTATTCATAGTGTATGGGCATAATCAGGTATTTTCCTTGGAGTTCCCCCCCTTTTTCAAAGCTTATCAAAACCCATCAGTCAGTATATTATTGAAAATAAATAATTTTTAATCGGGTTAAGCGTGAGTGGTTATACTTAACACGGTTACAAATTGGACTAAACACACTCCCGCCCCCCTTCGATTTGGGGAATAGCCGCGCCCCAATGCCATTAAAAAACGTTCTTTTGTACCACCCAACGTTGTTGCCCACCATCGTCGCATTTTGGGGCCGGCAAGAAAAACACCTTTCGTCGGCAAACGTTTTTCCTGAAAAACTTTTGCATCGACACCCTACATGTATGGATTTATTCTTAACTACAATGGCATTGAACCACGCCCCCTGTAGTTTCCCCCTGATGGGTAGGGATGTGTTATAGAGGGGTTGGTGTGTCAAAAAAAGTCCCGTTTTTAGCCGCGCAAAGTCTAATTAATGATTATAATAATTAATAATTAATTATTATACTGCAAACGCTTATGATATCACGGATTCCGTTTTTGCTATGAAAAACTTTGGCGTTGAAATGACTTTTTACACACCCCTACAAGGGGTGTGTTAAATAAACTGATCTCGCGTAGCGAAGAAGGAGGTTGCTCTCGCGTAGCTCAAAGTCGAGTTTTTAGCCGTGCAAAGTCTAAATTATTCAATTGGAGTCCAAGGTTACCTTGGACTCCGGCAAATTTCAATTAGAGCCTCTTGCTTTCATTATCGTTCGCTAAGATATTGGCGTTTTGCAAGTCCCTCATTGGATTTACATTTTCTGAGTGTATCAGTTTTTAGCCTTGGTGAGGGGTAGATTGGCATTTTGCCACGCAATAATGCCCCCTTTGAGATTATGAACTTTCTCAAAACCGTTTTTCTTTAGCATACTACATGCGCGTCCAGAACGGTTACCGCTCATGCAACTGGCGATGATAGGACGGTTACGGTATTTTTCTAAGCGCCCGATTTTATCAGATAACATACTTAACGGAATATGCACCGAATTCAGAATATGACCTTGTGCGTATTCTTTATCCTCGCGGACATCAAGCACAATGGCATTTTCATGGTTAATCAGTAAAGTCGCTTGGGGTGGCAACAAGGGCTTAATCCCGGATAACTGATCTCCCAAAAAACTCCAAACTAATAAACCAAGGACGATGCCCAGAGCCAGAAATAAGCCGGGATGATTACCAGCGAATTCAACAAATTGTTCCATACATCAAGAAGTCTGCAATTGCTCTTCGGCCATTGCTTTCTGCGAGTTAGTCGGCATGCCGGCTTTTTTGAGGATGATTGCCAGCGGACAAAAGCCCGTAAAGCCACTTTGAAACAAGTTCAATCCGACAAACGCGGTAAACAAAAGCCAATAGATGTGATGTAACTGACTCAAAGCCAGTGACAGCATAATAAAAGTCCCAGCGACTATAACCACCAATCGTTCAACAGTCATAACACTTTTTTCCTCTTATCAAGAGTTCAAATAAAAGACTTAACAATGGGGATTACTATGCCATGATTCAAGTATTAGACACAAAAAGAGGAGCAGAACACTTCACGCATCATACTAATGAGGCGCAAAGTGCGTGCATCACTCACACGATAATAGACGCGATTAGCCTCTTTGCGCGAGGATAATATACCCTTGTCACGCAAAATCGCCAAATGTTGGGAAATATTGCTTTGCGAGGTACCCACCTGCTCAACAATATCCTGCACACTATATTCACGCTCACCCAAAATGCAGAGAATTTTCAGACGCAATGGATGAGACATTGCCTTTAGAGAGCGAGCCGCTCGTTCAATGTCGTCATCATGGGTGATAAGCGCAAAAGATTGACTACTGTCCAACATGGATCTCATTTGGAATTCAGTCACATTATTATTGCTCATCATTTATAACTTATTTTGTGGAATGTATTTTAGTTAAGCAGTATATTATATGTTATTCAAATAGTCTAAATTTTTCGTACAGACACTTCGCTACAAATTTTCTGGACAAGACTACCCATAAAAATTGACTTCAACGGTTTGAGGCGCTTGTCTCCAAACGAGAGTGCTTTTAAATGCAATTTATCGCATTGTTTTATAAAAATATTTAGTGATTATAATAAAAAATATCACTGGTTTTGCGACAATTCATGTCTACTGTGATCCATTTATAGATTTAATATATTGCTTTTTATAGCCAACGGGGGCTTTGACAGGGCTGCTGGACTTGACTTCAATTGGTATTAGAATAATAATTAATCCAGATACTTTACCATACAATAAACCGGTCTTACCCAAGGTGCAACTTTTCAACGGCTTGATTTATTTACGATAGTGTTTGGAGCCGAGTGTGACCTTTATTTAATGTCAATCTAAAACTTATAAAATATTTTTAATCACTATGTTAGCAAAACTTTTCACCTCACCCACACCCGCCTACCCCCTCAAGGGGCTGACTATGATCCATAAGTCTGTACACAAAAGAAAATTATTAATATCAGTCGCTGGGTTAATGAAGACAGCACTTGTTGTTACCTGACTGTTATCAGTAATAATTATCAATAGATTAAAAAAACATGATCATTGAGTATAAAGTCTTGCACATTGGGCAGGTATTTGCCTTTAATCCCTCCCTTTAAAAAACTTCTCAAAATCCCCAACTTAATATACTTAATATTTTTAATGATGATCGGTGACGCTTAATAGTGAATTATGAATGAATACAAATGGACTCATTCACGGCTCACTTGTCATCATTCACAATTCATCATTTCCAATGAATTACAGACTTATGGGTTTTTACACGTTTTTAAAATAAAATTTATTAATGAGGTACTTGCAAAATTTAAAAAAGGTAATTCGTGGTAATTGGTAATAGGGAATCGCCTTGTTAGTTGTATACACATTTGGCGGAACTTTCGTTCTTTCTTCGCGACACGTAAATAGACTATCACCCATTACCCATTACCCATTCCTCAATGAGTTTTGTTTGCAAGAGTTGACTGATAGGGGTTGATTTTATACTCACATATGCCATATTGTACTCACAATGAGTACATATAAACAACAACAATTTTATAGGTTAATAGATTGTTCGGTAAAAACACTTCAGAATTCTGCTTGTACTAAGTCACAAGATACAGATAAAAAAACAAACTTTTAAGCCATCGGCAATATTTTAGACAAGCTTGCGGAACCTCTCGTTTCGCTTATCCTTAAGGTTTAGAAGAATGGAAAAAACAATCTTCTGCAGGTAAAAAGCCAACAGCGAGAACTGTTATAACGGCTTTTAACGCCATAAAAAAGGTTGACGCCCCGATGGTGTTTAATGTGCCGCGGAACAAGCGTTTATTGATTTAGGTACCGCTTTTAAACGTTTTTTGAGACATCTCGGTGGATACATCCGTTTTAAAAAGAAAGGTACACACGACTCATTCTACCTTTATAATGATGATCAATTTTAAATTTCAGGAAATCAAGTAAGAAATCCTAAGTTAGGTTGGGTTAAATTAACTGAATCACTCAGATTTTCTGGAAAGATTCTCTCCGCAACCGTCTCTCGTGCGGCAGATAAATGGTTTATAAGTATTAGTGTTCAAATGGACACAGCACCACTCAAAAAGAGCGAGAACCAAGCTTTGGTTGTTGGTGTTGATTTGGGTATTAAAAGCTTAGCTACTTTGTCAAATGGTGAAACGGTTGTTGGTAAAAAGCCTTTAAAGAAGCTTAGTCGTCGTCTAGCACGATTACAACGACATTTAGCGGGCATGTACTAAGGGCTCCAAACGGTACAGTCGGCAAAAAATTAAAATCGCACGACTTCATTATCGTATTAGCTGTATTCGTCAAGATGGTTTGCCTAAACTAACTCATCATCTTTGTCAAGTATGGGTTTTTATGAGTTTAAACGGAAAATTGAGTCTAAAGCGGCTTTTTTTGGAAACGGGATTTCTTTAATTGACCATTGGTTTCCTTCTTCTAAAACTTCTTAAAATTGTGGTAACAAAAAAGAAGAATTCAAGTTGTCAGAACGGGTTTATCATTGTGAAAACGGTGATTTTGAAATAGATCGTGATTTAAATGCGGCAAGAAATCTTGAACTAGAAGGCACACGCATTCTTGTTTATTAACGAGTTCAAAGTACCGGGGGCTAACCGGGAACTTATACGCACGGGGATTTCAGAAGTACTTCTGGAAGCAACCAGCTTGGTTGAATCGTGAACTAAACCGTGATCACTTTTGTTCACAAATTAGATAGCAGGCTCTAAATAATTAGCTTATGTAACAATTAATCATCAACTATTTTGAGGCCACACTCTATTTCGGTGGCCCGTTTGCTTGGCTACATTAAATGTCTCGGCCGACTTTGATTAATACTTCTTGTGGAGAAAATATGTACAAACTGGTCTTATTAAGACACGGTGAAAGCATTTGGAATAAAGAAAACCGTTTCACCGGCTGGACTGATGTTGATCTTTCTGAAAAGGGTAAAATTGAAGCGTTGAACGCTGGTGCCCTGCTAAAAAAAGATGGCTACACCTTTGATGTCGCTTTTACCTCTGTTCTGAAACGGGCGATCAGGACGCTTTGGCTCACCTTAGATCCGATGGACTTAATGTGGATTCCGGTGTATCGGGAGTGGCGGTTAAATGAGCGTCATTACGGTGCGCTTCAGGGATTAAACAAGGCAGAAACCGCGCAAAAATATGGCGAGGAACAGGTAAAAATCTGGAGAAGAAGTTGTAATGCGCGCCCACCGGCACTGGAGCCGCCAGACGAGAGATACCCGGGGCATGACCGGCGCTATAAAGACGTGGACGAAAAAAACCTGCCTTTGACTGAATGCTTAAAAGACACGGGTGTACGTGTTGTGCATTTGTGGAAAAAGATGATAGTGCCGATGGTAAAACAAGATCAGAAGGTTCTCATCGCAGCACATGGCAACAGTTTACGGGCGTTGGTAAAATACCTTGATAACATTCCAGACAAGGAAATCGTTGATCTGAATATCCCAACCGGGATGCCTTTGGTGTACGAACTTGATGAGGCGCTAAAACCCATCAAACACTACTATCTCGGTGACGAAGAGGCGGTTAAAAAGGCGGCAGAAGCGGTTGCCAATCAAGGCCTAGCGAATTAAGAACGGGTAATTGGTTTCTGGTATCAGTTTTAGCCGCGAATTGGTAATGGCTAAGAGCGTGTTTTAAAAGCATTCTGTATCAGCCTTCATGCTTGCTAAACTTATTTTCCACAGATAAGTACCCGTGCAGGTATATAAAAAAAATAAACCTATACTGAACACACTGAGCCTTTTTTTTTGAGGGCCATGTTGTCAAATTGATTAGATTAATTTGATTAATGGCCCTTTTTCAAAAGCGGTTTTTGAGGGCCATGTTGTCAAATTGATTGGATTAATTTGATTAATGGCTCTTTTTCAAAAGCAGTCGGATCATAGTTTGGCAGTCATCCCGACGATCCAGACGATATCTTTGAGCGGAGAGAACTTAAAACTATACGGCAAACTGTTATGATTTTTCGTGCTCTCGTTTTGAGCGAAGCGAGCTCGTTATCATAAATTTTGATCAGGAATGGATAGGATTTTTATCGTTATAACTTCTGTCCGGGGAGAACTGTTTGAAAAGGCAAACACGTAGGTTTGCCCCTACACACCATGCCAAATATCAATGCGGCACCTGACATGTTTCGTAGGGGAGAATCGAGGTGTTCGCCCTCTCCCCGGACAGAAGTTACAATCAGGGATTTTTGAAGCTGAGGGAGAAGTTATACTAAGCACCGCCATAAATTGAGCTTTTCTTGTCACGAACAGTTTAGAGCGGCTATACGTATCAAAGCACTAATCACGCTAAGGGTGCAGTCTGCTTTAGCAGACTTTAGCTTTTAGCCTGGGGATTGATCCCCAGGCAATACTTGGCACTAATCATCAAAAACTAAAAAAAGCGCCGTTTGTGACGGTGCAAAGTATATACTCAACGTGGGCATAAGGCGAGATTTTTATGACGGGTTAATATATAAAGCGTATTATTAAAGCCAGGGGCGGTGCCCGGCTATATTAATATCGGCCAAAGCCAGGTAGGTACACTGGCTGTATTAAGATCGCCCCGTTGGGGCTTGCAGGGCAACGCCCCTTTCGTTATTTTGGTTTCTCAAAAAGTTTGTTCCCATCTTGAGTATAACTTCATTGCCAATTACCCATTCCACGAACCCATTACCCAAACTTGTAGGAAGGGTGCCATGTTCAGAATGACGTTAAGTTTTTTGCTTGTTGTTACGATGTCCGTCTCGGCGGCCGACTCTACAAATGCCACAGAAGAGCAACTGCGTCAATTGGAGTTACGCATTCAAGAATTACAAGCACAAATGCACAATACCCGTACCCAACACGGCCATCTGCAACGCCAGTTGCAAGACAGCGAAGAGGATATAGGCGAAGTTGCTCGGCGCTTAGAAACGCTACATGGTGCGCTTGCCGACAAGCAACACAGCTTGGCAAATTTAAAACAAGAACAAGAACAGCTACAAATTCAACTTAATGCCCAACGCCAAAAGTTAGCGCAACAAATTCGCGCCGCCTACCTGACGGGACGGCAAGACTATTTAAAACTGTGGTTAAATCAAGAAGACCCTTCCATTATCGGGCGAGTGCTAACCTATTACGATTATTTTAACCGTGTCCGCAGTCGCCAAATTGCGCGGCTTATGGCAACTTTGCAACGTGCGCGTACGCTAAAACAAGCCATTGAACTTGAAACAACTGATTTAAATCAGTTAGTTATCAATCATACCCAGAAAAAAAAACAACTCTTACTTAACTATAAAGAGCGTCAGAAAATTTTAGCGCAACTGGCTAGTACCCTTGAAACTCAAGACAAAGAACTCAAACGTCTACAAGAAAACAAACGCCGCTTGGAAACCTTGTTAGGCACCTTGGGAGAGGCACTTAAAAACATTCCCCATCCCCCCGGACAGCATAAGGCTTTTGCCGAACTCAAAGGACAATTACCTTACCCGGTGCAAGGGAAAGTGATTAAGCGATTTGGTCAACGACTGGTTGGCCCCTTGAAATGGCAAGGAATGCTGATTGCCGCGCAAAGGGGTAAAAAAGTCCGTGCCGTCGCCACGGGACGAGTGGTTTTCGCGCAATGGTTTCGCAATCTCGGCTTATTGGTGATTATCGATCATGGTGAGGGATATATGAGCTTGTATGCCCACAACCAAAGTCTGTACCCGGAAACGGGGGTTTGGGTGAAAGCAAACGATATTATTGCTACAGTGGGCAATAGCGGTGGACGCAAAATATCGGCTTTATATTTTGAAATTCGCCACCAAGGTGTACCTCAACCGCCCGGACAATGGCTTTCTCAGTGAACAGTGATCAGTTATCAGTTATCAGTTATCAGTTATCGATTCTCTTAGGGTTGGCACGACTAAAGCTGAAACGAAGTTCTTCGTTTCAATTTGTGACTTTGCCTAGTACAACATCTACAGATAGAATGATGTTTTAACTATAGCTCTTATGCCCAACCAAAATAACTGACAACAGATCACTGTTAACTGATCACTGATAACTGAACACTGATAACTGAACTTGCCACCTTCAAAAAATAGTTGTACACTTTTTTTATAATATTAATTTAAAACCAGCGGGTGCTGGTATTTGGAGAAACATAATGCGAACCCTATTTCGTCATTTACCCACTTTGTTAATAGGCTCGGTTCTGGGTGCCTTCCTCGTTATCGGAGGCAGTGTCTTTGCCGATCGTAGTAAAACAGGCTTGACAATACCCTTTTCAGAGCTGCGTACCTTTACCGAAGTCTTTCACAAAATCAAAAGCGACTACGTTGAAGAAGTCGATGACAAAACCCTGTTGGAAAATGCCATTCAAGGCATGTTAACCGGACTTGACCCACATTCGGGTTACTTGAATCCCGAAGCTTACCAAGAAATACAAATTGGTACGACGGGTGAGTTCGGCGGCCTCGGTATTGAAGTCGGCATGGACAACGGCTTTGTCAAAGTGATTGCGCCGATTGATGATACGCCCGCACAACGCGCCGGCATAAAAGCGGGTGATTTGATTGTCCGTTTGGATGATACCCCAGTAAAAGGGATGACGCTCAGTGATGCCGTCAAAATCATGCGCGGTAAACCGGGTATGAGCATCAAACTGACCGTTGTGCGCGAAAGCGAAGACAAACCCTTAAGCATCACTATTGTGCGCGATATTATCAAAGTTAAAAGCGTCAAGAACCGTATTCTGGAGCCGGGTTACGGCTATATCCGCATCAGTCATTTTCAAACCCGTACCCGCCATGATTTGAAAAAGGCTATCAATGCCCTCAGGAAAAAGAGTCAACGACCTCTCAAAGGGCTCGTGCTGGATTTGCGTAACAATCCGGGCGGTGTATTGAAGGCAGCGGTAGATGTATCGGATGCCTTTCTCACCAAGGGGCTGATAGTCTATACCGAAGGTCGCTTTGCTGATGCCTCTTTCAAATTCAAAGCGCGTCCTGACGATTTACTCAATGGTGCGCCAATAGTGGTGTTGGTCAATGGTGGCTCCGCCTCCGCTTCAGAAATTGTCGCAGGGGCCCTCCAAGACCATAAACGGGCCGTGATTATGGGCAACAAAACCTTTGGTAAAGGGTCTGTACAAACCATCTTGCCCATGAATAATAATGCGGCGCTCAAACTGACCACCGCACGCTACTACACGCCGTCCGGCCGCTCTATACAAGCACAAGGGATACAGCCCGATATTCTGCTCAACAAAGTTGAAATTGCCTCGGTTGGACAAGAGGATGATTCAAGACTCAAAGAATCGGACTTAGCGGGGCATTTGGACAATGACAAGACCGGTCAGGTGGGCGAAACGGATAGCAATGTCTCAAACAAGGCCGAAGAGAAAGAACCTTTGGTGAAACGGGATTATGCGGTCTATGAAGCGCTGAACTTGTTGAAAGGACTCAATATTATCGGAATTTATCAGTGATCAGTTTTCAGTGATCTGTGATCTGTGAATTTCAGTGATATACTTGGCACGGCTAAAAACGGGACTTTCGCCCAAAGCCAGGTAGTTACACTGGCTGTATTAATATCGCCCCGTTGGGGCTGCCAGTGTAACTACCTTTCTAGTTATTTTGGTTTCTCAAAAAGTGTTCCATCTTGAATATAACTGAAAAACTGATAACTAATACTGATCATTGAAAAAAACACTGAAAAACTGATCACTGAAATGATAACTGAAAAAACGGATATGCATACTGTTCTCGTTCCCCTTGCTCAAGGCTGTGAAGAGCTTGAGGCGGTGACAGTCATTGACTTACTACGTCGCGCTGGCATCACCGTCGTCACAGCCGGCCTCGATAAAGAACCCGTCAAAGCCAGTCGCGGTGTGGTGTTGATACCTGACACCACCTTGGATGAAGCCGCTAAACAAAGCTTTGATATGATAGTGTTACCGGGCGGCCTACCCGGGGCTGATCATCTCAATAATGATCCCCGTATTCATAAGTTACTCAAAGACATGCAGCAACAAGGCAAATACACGGCCGCCATTTGTGCCGCCCCGAAAGTGTTGGCTGATGCCGGCTTATTGGCAAATAAATTGGCCACCAGTTACCCGGGCGTGTTGGAAAAAATGCAAGTGCCTGATATGCAGTTTATAGATGCCCCCGTCGTCAAAGATGGACAAGTCATCACAGGAAGAGGCCCCGGCACCGCGATGGATTTTGCGTTGGAACTCATTGAAATCCTAGTTGGACGTGAAACCCGCGATAACGTCGAAGCCGGTTTGGTACGTGCCAATTAACAGGAGTTTTTAAAAAATCCGATGTCTTTGAGACATCGGATTTTTAGCACTGAGGCAAAAGTTTTTTCTTGAATTGTTTTGCCTCGAATGTTCATTTTTCATTTTTTGTCGTCACGCAAACGACCATTAACTCCCGCCCGTAATTCAAGCAAACGCCCTAGCAACCATAAAAGATCAGACAGACGATTGATGTAAGGCAAAACGTTTGGATCGATTTGTTCGCCTGATTCTGTCAAACAGACAATGTTACGTTCGGCGCGGCGGCAAACAGTACGCGCCATGTCAAAAGCGGCCGAAACCTTGTGTTCACCCGGCAACGACCAATCAAATAATATTTCTTCCGTATTTTCAATACGATGAACTTGCGCCGTGAGCGCGTCAACCATGTCGGTAGTGACACTGGACGGCCGTTTTTGACTATCGGGCGCTGTCGCCAGTGATGAGCCAACCACAAATAATTCACGTTGAATGGTTTTTACAAGTTCACACACTTCAGCGTCTTCACAGATTGAACGGGCAAAGCCTATCACCGAGTTGAGTTCGTCAATCGTTCCGTAGGCTTCCACACGTAGATTGCTTTTAGAAATACGGACACCGCCGACAAGGCTAGTTTGCCCACCATCTCCGCGTTTGGTTGAAACGCTTGCCATAATAAACTCCTTTTTTAATTCAAGCTATCGAATAAATAACATAAATGTCTGAAAGTAGAGGCTCTTGCTTTGGCGCAGCAAGCTAAATGAATCGGATTGCTCCACCTATTACCGAAAAAACAAAACAGTCTCTCCGGTAGAAACCGCAACCCTTTCTACACTCACCCCAAAAACATCATCAATCGCCTCATCCGTCAACACCTTTTTAGGTAAACCCAACTCAAAAAGACGGCCTTTGTGTACCAGCGCGACTTGATCGGCATAGCGCATCGCATAATTAATATCGTGCATTGAAAAGGCCACCGTTTGGCCTTCATTAGCTAATTCTTTTAATAAATCAAGCACTTCCAGTGCATGGGCCACATCAAGACTCGCAGTAGGTTCATCCAATAAAATGATTTTCGCTTCAGTGGCAAGACTACGTGCTATTACCACCCGTTGCCGTTCTCCGCCTGATAGTTCCGTCACTAGCCGCGTTGCAAGATAAGCTACATCCGTTTTTATCATGGCTTGTTCTACGCAGTGATAATCATATTCCGTTTCATGCCGAAAGCGCCCAAGATGTGGATTACGGCCCATCATCACAATGTCTTTGACGGTGAAGGCAAAACCAATGTCAGTATTTTGTGGCACAAAGGCAATGTGTTGTGCTAACTCGCGCCGCTGAAATTGGTATAACTTGCGCCCATTCAGCGTCACCAAACCCAGCGTCGGTTGCCACAATCCCGCCAACAATCGGAGCAAAGTGGTTTTGCCAGCACCATTGGGGCCGATAAACGCCGTTAATTGCCCCGGCGATAGCGTTAATGAAGCGTCTTGCACTAGCCAGCAGCCCTCGATTTGTATCCCGGCGTTATGCAATGTCAAATTCATCTTTATCCAAAGAATACTTAACTACCTCTTGATTGGTTTTGTGCATATACTTTTTTTCAAACTTGAGGCCCAATTTTTCCATCACACGAATAGAAGCTTTGTGAATTGGCAACGCAATCGCTACCACTCGTTGCGTTCCTAATTCTTTAAAGCCTTTCAATATAAGCGCCCTAGAACCTTCGGTGGCATAGCCTTTACTCCAAACCGCTTTTCGTAAACGATAGCCTAGTTCAATTTCATCCTGATTATCTAAAGCGGGCTTAAAATGAAACCAACCGATAAACTCATGGCTCAATTTTTCAATAGCGGCCCAAAATCCATAGCCTTGATATTTTTTATAATACTCAAGCCATTGAGGTAAAATTTTATTTTGTATGACATCGTACTCTGGTTTCCAGAAACACTTTCATATCAGCTTTCCCAACCTTAACCACCAAACAGTTTTTGGAATCCAAAGCTTTAGCTTTGGACAACTTTAACGTCCAAACTTTTTTCGGACTCCAAAGCTTTAGCTTTGGACAACATAACTTAATAACCCACGTCCAAACCCTCTTTGGAGTCCAAAGCTTTAGCTTTGGACAACTTTAACGTCCAAACCTGTTTTGGAATCCAAAGCTTTAGCTTTGGACATCATAGTTTAATAACCCACGTCCAAACCTTCTTTGGAGTCCAAAGCTTTAGCTTTGGACAACTTTAATTCGTTTATCCGCGCAATTCGCTGTACTTCCGCGCAATTCGCTGTACTTATATTAATTCGCTTATCCGCGTTTGCGTTGCTGTACTCAATTCGTTTATCCGCGCAATTCGCTGTACTTATATTTAACGTCCAAGCCGTTTTTGGAATCCAAAGCTTTAGCTTTGGACAAAAGCTCTAGCTTTGGACAACTTTAATTCGTTTATCCGCGCAATTCGCTGTACTTATATTAATTCGCTTATCCGCGTTTGCGTCGCTGTACTTATATTAATTCGCTTATCCGCGTTTGCGTCGCTGTACTCAATTCGTTTATCCGCGCAATTCGCTGTACTTATATTTAACGTCCAAACCGGTTTTGGAGTCCAAAGCTTTAGCTTTGGACAACATAGTTTAATAACCCATTTCTCGACGATGACGCAATAACAGATAAAGAAAAAAAGGCGCTCCAAAAGCGGCCGTTAAAATACCTAATCGTATTTCTTCGGGGCGATGTAGAGTACGCGCCAATAAATCAGCCAAAATCAAAAACGTTGCACCAGTGAGCGCACTCGCCGGTACCAACGAACGGTGCTTCGGGCCACTAATAAGCCTAACAATATGAGGGATAATAAGGCCAACAAATCCAATCACGCCACTCACTGCCACCGCAGCGCCGGTAAGTAGAGCGGCGCTCGTTAAAACAATTCTTTTAACTTGTTCCACTTCAACACCCAATGAATAGGCCGTTTCTTGCCCCATCAGTAATATATCTAATTCACGAGTATAGAAAAGCGCGATAACACTTCCCACCATAATGCTGGGCAATGCAATCCAAACATGTGTCCAAGTACGACTATCTAAACCACCCATCAACCAAAAAATAATTTCTCGCGCCACTTCATATTCTACCCACGCCACCGTAATCACAAACGAAGTCATCGCACCGATTAAAGCATTCAAAGCAACGCCGGCTAACAATAAAGTGGCAACGGGCGTACTACCGCGCCGTGTTGCCAGCGCGTAAACGGTAAACAGGGCCAAAAACGCGCCCAGAAAGGCAAAGATAGGAAGATAAAACAATGAACGGCTGGCTAATCCCGTCGCCAACGCAATCACCGCCCCCAGTGCGCCGCCTGAACTGGTGCCAACGATATCGGGAGAAGCGAGAGGATTTTGAAACAGGCCTTGCATTTGTGCGCCAGCCATCGCCAAAGCGGCCCCCACAAGGGCGGCAACAATCACACGCGGAGTACGAATAAGCCAGACGATAACTTGTTGTGATTCGGTGATGCCTTGTGTTTCTATCCAGTCGCTCGGCAACAGTTTTGAGGCTAAAACACGTAATACTATATCGATAGGAATGTCGGTGCTACCTATCGCAATGCCGAAAATACCAGAGAGAATAAGTAAAAGAGAAAGAAACAAGAAATAAAGTTTTACGCTTTTAGGAATCACAAATAAACTTTTTAACAATACCTTCGCCAAATCGCTCCCCATGTCATTTCTTTAGGCGGGAGAAATCTTTTAAATACTGAACCTTCTTCCCGCCTATCTATCTGACATGATCACTTGAAATCAATCACTTATGATAATTTTGAGTTGGCGAATGTATTGTATTTTAATGAAGTACAATTTAACGGAGTACAACTTCTTTGATAAAAAAACGGATAAAACGCAATACCGCAAAATTCGGCAGAAAGGCCGCTTTTCAGAAAGAAAAATCAATAACTTAGGTTAGATTACTGCTTTATTTTGCGCTATTGCGATAAAACCTAAGAATTGCTGCCAAACTAAAGTTTGGACGGAACTGCCAAACTAAAGTTTGGACGGAACTGCCAAACTAAAGTTTGGACTCCATAGTTTTTCAGCTAATCGCTTAATACCATAAACTACATAGTGCGAAACAGATAAAAAATACCGATTATCAATAACAATAATTCGCCCTGCTTTGCCCGCCTCACTGGCAGCAATGGCAGGATTTTCTAATAATTGCCGGCGCACTTGTGCAAATTCACCTTGCGCGGCATGAGTCACAATAAAATCAGGTTGCCATACCAAAATTTGTTCATCACTAATTTTAGCATGCTGTTCAATGCCATGCTCAGTAGCCACATTAATCGCGCCTACTATATTGACGATATTATCAAAAGTCGTGTAACGGCCGGCTGTGTAGTTGCCTAAACTATATGACATCACACGCAGCCGCTCCGCGTCGGCTGGAATACTTGCGCGAATAGCTTTAATATCACGTTCCATTTGCGCGACGATGGCAGCAGCGCGTTGTTCTTCGCCAATAGCATAACCAATGACTTTGATATTATTCTTAATATCGGCCACATTGCGAAAGTGGGCAAAACGAAATACGGGCGCACCGGTAGTTTGCAACAATTCCACCGTTTCAGCCCTATTATAATTGGCAACGAAAATCAGATCTGGGTTTAAGCCCAAAATCTGTTCGACATGTTCACCAACTTGTCCAATCGTACGCGCTTCTTCAACGACATTACTATATTTCTCATCCCGTGCCAATGTCGTTACCGCTGCTATGCGTTCAAGTGGACAAATAGCCAGTAAAATTTCATCAGTGGCAAGCGTCTGCGAAACAATGCGCTGTGGGCGAGACGGAATGATCAACGTGTTGCCGGCCGCATCACGTAATTCGCGTGGAAATGAACTGGTGCCAGTTTCAGTGATAACATATGGCGAAGAAGGTTCCTTCTTTAAAAGGGGTAACCATTCAAGGCTACCAATGACTAAAACGATTAAGCCAATAATTAAGAAAACAAATAACAAATGCGTTTGGCCTTGCGACTTTTGAGATGGAATACTCATAAGCAATGTAAAACTCATGTTGCGACGGATACTCTTCCTCCAACGGATAGTATCCGTTAAACAAAAAAACACACACAATCAGTATGACATTATGCGCGAGATTAATTGAGGGCCATACTTTAATTTGAAAACCTCCAAATGATTTTATGGCCCCCAATAGTACAACGGATGATCTCGCATAGCTTCGTTACCAAAGTTTAGCGACTTAATCTAATGTTTGTAGTAGTCGCTTTAGCGACTTAATGTATAAGTTTGTAGTAGTCGCTTTAGCGACTTAATGTTTGTAGTAGTCGCTTTAGCGACTTAATGTTTGTAGTAATCGCTTTAGCGACTTAATGTTTGTAGTAGTACATCTGTTCGTAAATTCCACCCCCCTTCATGATTCGTAAACCAACGAAGGTAGGGCGCGTCAAGGGGGATGAATTTGTAAACCGATGTACTCGCTTAATGGCATTAACGCTGGCGCGTGGGAACGATAAAATTTTCTGTGCCGCTAGAAGTGGAGCGGGGGCACTACCGAATGAATGAGAAAACTGGCATTATGAAGAATTCCACCAGATTCGTATAATTTTCGTTTCTTGAATGGGTAACTGATTCCATGTCACATAAATCAGTTAATTATTCATTCCATTTTTACCGAAGAGGAGTCAAGACATGAGCGACTCGTATGAAGTTGAACACAACGGAATTGATGGAGAGGACAAATTGGGCTCCTTAAATCACGGCATAGCGCAGACGAAATTAAACTATCTCTTGTTGAATGACAACAAAAACCTAACCGTCATCAGCGAACTGAGCATAGACATTAGCCAGCATGATCTCAGTAAATATCGACTTGAAGGCAAGTATGAACTTAAACCCGATGTTTGCGCTTATCTGGAACCGCCGATTATACCGGACACGGAAGACGACTTAGTGACTGTATCCAAAATACCTGACTTGGTCATTGAGATACTTTCTCCTAGACAAGCGATAAGTTATCTGATTAGGAAAATCAACGCGTTTTTTGAGCTTGGCACCAAATCATGTTGGCTAGTTAACCCCAGTCAGCAAATTATTACGGTTTACTCGCAGCCGAATCAGCGCGAAACCTTTGTTTCAAACAAAGATGCCAAAGTTATTGATGAAGTGATGAATATTCATTTACCTATTCAAGAGATATTTTCCTAAAGTGCAGGAGTCCAAACTTTAGTTTGGCAGGACTCCAACTTTGGCAGGAGTCGGCCAACCTAAGGAAGGTAGAAACATCAGAAACGTCATTCTGATTAAACAGATTTATTTTAGAGCCATTCCAAGTCATTGCATAAAACATCGATAAGTACAACGGATGATCTCGCTTCGCTCGTTACTTCGTTTAGCGGAATAAGCGGATTGATTGTGGAACCATAAGGAGTCTAGTCAGTACAACGAAACTTGCGTTTGGCTAACGCCAAACATCGTTCTGCAACGCCTACGCAGATAAACGAATGAATACTAAGCTATATTATGCGCGACATTGATTGAGGGCCATACTTTAATTTGAAAACCTCCAAATGATTTTATGGCCCTCAATAGTACAACGGATTAGCGGATTAAACAGATTGATTGTGGAACCATAAGGAATCTAGTCAGTACAACGAAACTTGCGTTTGGCTAACGCCAAACATCGTTCTGCAACGCCTACGCGGATAAACGAATGAATACTAAGTTATATTATGCGCGACATTGATTGAGGGCCATACTTTAATTTGAAAACCTCCAAATGATTTTATGGCCTTCAATAGTACAACGGATTAGCGGAATAAGCGGATTGATTGTGGGCCATTCCGACTCAGCCCATAGAACCAAGTTTTAGAATAATCCACTGACTCAATATCTCTTCGACACAATCCGTTTACTCCTAAAAGAAATTGTACTTACAGAATAGTACAACGAATTAGCGGATTGAACCGGAGTCCAAACTTTAGTTTGGCAGGACTCCAAGTTTTTGTTGACTCTCGTAACATTTGCCAATATGCAGATAAACGATGAAGAGAGTGAGCAGTATTTGCAAACCAATCGACATCAAGTGTTGAAAGAAGCCCCACGTCGTAAGAATGATTTGCGCGTGTATGAAGCCGTTTTTCATTTCCATCTTTATTCTTATCTGGCGAGTTTTCTCCGTAGTTATGAAGGACAAGTTCAACCAGAATTTCCGACCGGTAATGGAACGATTGATTTGTTGATACGTTATGCTGGACAATTGTTTGGATTAGAGCTAAAAAGTTTTGCCAATCAACCGGCGTATCGTAAGGCACTCATCCGGGCGGCTAAGTATCAATGCCACACAGTTTGCGGAATTAGAAAGAAATAATCCCCCCGCCTTTGGTAAAGCCGTTGTCTAATAGCTGAAGTGCCCTAAAGGGCACTGAAGACTCAATGCCATATCGTGTCGTTATGAAAAAATCCTGAATTTACCAGTCCCCTTTAGGGGACTTTAGCTTTGACTTTCTCGTTTATTTCTTAACTTAATGGCATTGGGCTAAGTATGAGCAACAGTTAGAAGTGACCGAGATTTGGTTAGTCTTATTTATTGACACGATAGATGAAACTAATCGCCAGAAGTTTGAGACATTGAACACTATCCGTTTATTTCGCGTATCCGTTGTACTATCCGTTATTACATTGTCTGAATCAGAATTTTAGATTGAATGTTGCGACAGATACTCTCCCTCTGAAGGACAGTATCCGTTAAACAAAAAAAAACACACATTCAGTATGACATTATACGCGACATTAATTGAGGGCCATACTTTAATATGAAAACCTCCAAATGATTTTATGGCCCTCAAATAGTACAACGGATTAGCGGATTAAACCGGAGTCCAAACGTAAGGAAGGCAGGACTCCAAGTTTTGGCAAGAGTCGGCCAACCTAAGGAAGGTAGAAACATCAGAAACGTCATTATGATTAAACAGATTTATTTTAGTGCCGTTTAAACTCATCGCATAAAACCTCGATAAGTACAACAGATGATCTCGCATAGCTTCGTTACCGAAACGAAGTTCTTCGCTACGCGAGATAAGTTTAGCAGAATAAGCGGATTGATTGTGGGCCATTCCGACTCAGCCCATAGAACCAAGTTTTAGAATAAATAACCCACTGACTCAATATCTCCTCGACACAATCCGTTTAATCCAAAAACTTGAATCCTTTATTATAACGAATCCATGTAGTTATTGACTGGACTCAAACAACGCTCCGTTTTAATCCGTTATTATAACGAATCCATGTAGTTATTGACTGGACTCAAACAACGCCCCGTTTTAATCCTTTATTATAACGAATCCTTGTAGTTCTTGTCTTATAATGAAACCTTGTAGTTATTGACTGGACTCAAACAACGCCCGTTTTTTTTAATCCGTTATTATAACGAATCCTTGTAGTTCTTGTCTTATAACGAAACCTTGTAGTTATTAGAGTCAAAAAACCGGCCGTTATCCTTTAGACTCCACCGTTCTCAATGCTCGAAACACCGGCCGATTCAAAAGAGGCCATCTCATTCAAGAAATTCACGGCTGCGAGAATGATTGGAAATGTTACCGCTATGCCAGTGCCTTCTCCTAATCGCATTTCCAAGTTGCACAAAGGTTGTGCTGTTAATGCGTTTAACATAAGTTGGTGGCCTTTTTCTTGGGATTGGTGAGTGAAAATGCAATAGTCCAACAAGTCAGGATAAAGTTTTATTGCAACTAATAGGGCCGCTGTCGCAATAAATCCATCGACACAAATTAGCATCTCTAATTCGGCCGCTTGCAAATAAGCGCCTACCATCATCGCGATTTCAAACCCGCCAAAAGTGCTTAGCACGGTTAAAGGCGCTTTACTGATATTTCGCTGGGCAATGGCTTTTTTTAGCACATTGAATTTATGCTGAATACCACTTTTGTCCAAACCGGTGCCGCTGCCAACACAGTTTTCAAGCGGGATGTCAGTCAACAAATGCATCAAAACCGCCGCCGACGAAGTGTTACCAATTCCCATTTCGCCAAAACCGATGGTGTTGCAACCGTGGGCATGAATCTGCGCGACAATTTCGGCCCCTTT
Source organism: Candidatus Parabeggiatoa sp. nov. 2 (assembly GCA_002085445.1). GTDB lineage: Bacteria > Pseudomonadota > Gammaproteobacteria > Beggiatoales > Beggiatoaceae > Parabeggiatoa. The sequence continues at coordinate 17,981 of NBMI01000105.1, read as the reverse complement.
TTGAATGGCTTGTTGGCACTCTTGTTCAGTCATCGCCGCTTCACAGAGAAAGTTTTTGGTGCCGAAACCGATTTTCGCCTGGATTAACTGAGGGTGGGCTGCAAATTCGTCGTTGACACCGGCATCAACGATTTTAATACTCATCTGATTATGCTTAGCAAACACATTGATGGCAGCACCGCCAGCGAGAAAGTTTAAAACCATTTGATATGTGACGGCTTGCGGATAAGGACTAACATTTTCCGCAGTAATACCATGATCGCCGGCAAAGATGACAATCATAGGTTTTTCAAGGGTTGGAGAAAGAGTGTTTTGTACGCAACCTATCTGTAAAGCAAGCGTTTCTAATCGCCCTAATGCACCTAACGGTTTTGTTTTGCTATCAATTTTTTCTTGGAGCGCGTTGGCTTTTTGTGTTGAAATAGGTTTGATGTTGAAAGTTTTTATCATAATTAGAGTATAGACAAGTACAAGTAATTACGCGATTAATTCGTTTATCCGCGTAATTCGTTGTACTAAGCGCAAAGCGTCAATAGTTGTACTAAGCGTAAATAGTTGTACTAAGCGCAAAGCGTCAATAGTTGTAAGCGTAATTAGTTGTACGATTAATTCGTTTATCCGCGTAATTCGTTGTACTAAGCGTAATTCGTTGTACTAAGCGTAATTAGTTGTACTAAGCGTCAATAGTTGTACTAAGCGCAAAGCGTCAATAATTGTACTAAGCATAAATAGCGGCACGATTAATTCGTTTATCCGCGTAATTCGTTGTACTAAGCGTAATTCGTTGTACTAAGCGTAAATAGTTGTACTAAGCGTAAATAGTTGTACTAAGCGTAAATAGTTGTACTAAGCGTCAATAATTGTACTACCAAAAACACGCAATACCATAATGAAACAAGAAATCCAAATATTCTTCACCGCCCTAATGTTTTTCACGCGCCTACCCAGCCCAACATGGCTAGACTATTCAGAAGACTACTTAAACCAATCAACCAAATATTTCCCCCTCATTGGTTGGATTGTCGGCAGCAGTGCAGCACTGTTTTTTTTTCTAAGCGCCCTCATATTTCCAATATCAATCGCCATTATATTAAGCATGGCAACCTCCATTATAATCACCGGCGCTTTTCACGAAGATGGCTTTGCCGATGTATGCGACGGCTTTGGCGGAGGATGGACAAAAGCACAAATCCTAGCGATTATGAAAGACTCCCGCCTTGGAACTTACGGTGTAACTGGCATCACCCTAATATTACTGCTAAAATTCTCCGCACTCCAAGCCATACCCGCCGAAATGGTACCAATTATTCTGATCGCCGGGCATAGCCTCAGCCGATTTGCCACAGGCACCGTCATTTTCACCCATGACTATGTACGCGACAATGACAACAGCAAAGTCAAGCCCGTCGCCAAACAAATATCCCGACAAGGATTAATCATCGCCGGCATTTTTGGTATCGCGCCGTTGTTACTCTTGCCAAGCTATTATTGTTTACTCACCATCATACCTGTTTTTTTAACGACAATCTATTTAGCCCATTTTTTTACCCAAAAAATCGGAGGCTATACCGGTGATTGCCTTGGTGCCATCCAACAAATGACAGAAATTGTTTTTTACCTCGCCATGGTAACAAAGTTTTGGACATATATTTAATAAGACACACCGCCGTTCAAGTAGAAAGCGGCATTTGTTATGGGCAAACCGATGTCGCGTTGGCAGACGATTTTGCACCAGCGTCAAAACGCATTCAAACTCAGATGTCAGCATTACCCAAAAACAGCGTGATTATCAGTAGCCCTTTGCAGCGTTGTTTACAACTGGCTAACAAATTGAGTCATGGCAATCCCGTCATCACAGACAAACGTATTATGGAATTCAACTTTGGTGACTGGGAAATGCAAAAGTGGAACGACATCAATCAAGAAGTCTTACAAAAATGGATGAATGATTATGTCAATATCGCGCCGCCAAAGGGCGAAAGTTTCCAAGCCTTATTTGAGCGGTGTGAAGATTTTTTGAAAAAATTAATTACAAAACCATGTAAAGCGGTTGTCATTGTCACACATTTAGGTGTCATTCGTGCGCTACTGGCTCATGTTTTAGAAATGCCTCTCAAAAAATCGTTGTGCATCCAAGTTGATCATGGCGCGGTTAATAAACTGAAATATCATCAACACGACAAAATGAATCAATATTGGATAACAATAGAATACCTGAATCACTCAGGAAACGGGAAATAAAAATACCCCAGCCGCGCTGCTCATCCTTATACATAACTCTTTTGGATACCGGGTGCATTCTCAAAAGTACAACGGATACTCGTTCCGAAACGGATATTTCTAATGGCTCCCCAACGTGGGGCTACCCGTTAAAATCCATAAAAATCAATAATTTAAGAAATTATGTATAAGGACAAGAGCCGCGCTGTGGGAAAATTTGCTTGAAAAACCTCCGATATCTTAACAATGAAATCACTCAGCGTTTTCGGCACCAGCTCAGATGCTGGTAAAACCACCATTGTCATGGCACTCTGTCGTATTTTTGCCGAGCGTGGTTATCGTGTCGCACCCTTTAAGGCGCAAAATGTTTCCAACAATTCCGCCGTCGCCGAGGAAGGTTGTGAAATTTCCCGCGCCCAGTTTTTCCAAGCCGAAGCCGCAGGGATTGAAGCCACTTATCACCTTAACCCCATTCTACTCAAGTCTCACAGCAGCGGCTCAGTGCAAGTCGTCTTAAATGGAAAAGTCTATAAAACCAACGATATAGATGGCTATTATCGGCAATTAGACACGCTCAAAAGTCACGTCAAAGCAGCCTTTCAACACCTTGTTGCTCAGTATGATTTTGTTATTGCTGAAGGTGCAGGCTCGCCAGTGGAATTAAATTTATTACACAAAGATATTTCAAACCTGTTTATCGCCCAAGAATTTAACACTAAAACAGTGTTGGTAGCGGATATTGAGCGCGGCGGCGTATTTGCCTCCATCTATGGCACAATGGCTTTGTTAGAAGAGCAGCTACGCAATAATTTCATAGGTGTCATCATTAACAAATTTCGGGGCGATCTGCGTTTTTTTGAACAAGGGCGCAAAATCATCGAAACGCGCTTTGGAATTCCCGTACTCGGTGTCGTGCCCTATCAGCCTTTAAACATTAGTATGGAAGACTCATACTCGTTGCAAAATTACCAGCAACAATTGAGCGACGAAAAACTCTCCGTTGCCGTCATCGCTTACCCCGCCGTAAGCAATTATGACGATATCGATCCGTTGATAGCGGATACCGAAATTCGGGTAGAAATCATTCAAGGTTATCAACCTCTATCTAGTTTTGATATGGTGCTGCTACCGGGCAGTAAAACAACAATACAAGATTTGCAATGGATGAAATCCAATGGACTTTTTCAAGAAATTTCAAAATACCAAGGTATTATTTTCGGCATTTGCGGTGGCTATCAAATGTTATTTTATACGCTACAAGATGTTGAATTAGTTGAAAATAATCGGCCTATCACGGAAAAGGGCCTAAATTTCATTAAAGATAAGATAACCTTTCACCAAGAAAAAACGCTTAAACGAGGAACCTACCAAGCCTTTGGACAACTCCTAAAAGGCTATGAAATTCATACCGGGCATGCGGAAAAATACCCACTATTTTATGAAACGAGCCGCGTTGCCGGAACACATCTACATGGCATTTTTGAAAATGACACGTTCCGCACCGCTTGGTTTCAAAAGCGCCAAGCGTCTTATCAAGGCTATTCCTATCCTCTCTACCGTAAAAAGACTATACAGGCATTTGTAGATAATGTTGCAACCCATCTGGATTGTGATGTCATACTGTCTGCTCTTCAGTGATCAGTTATCAGTTATCAGGGATCAGTTATTAGGATTGGCGGATGCTGATAATCAACTTCCCCTTTCATGGGGAAAGTGCCCTTTAGGGTACTTTAGCTATTAGACAATTGCTTTAGCTATTGGCGGATGCTGATAATTAACTTCCCCTTTCATGGGGAAAGTGCCCTTTAGGGTACTTTAGCTATTAGACAATTGCTTTAGCTATTGGCGGAAGTTATTTATTTGCTGATCCTAAACTATATAGTACATACAGACAGTCATAATTTGCTGTTTTGATCTCGCTTCGCTCGGAAACTAACTGTGACGGTGCTAAACCAAGTATAAACAGAAAAAATGATCACTAAATAAATATGAAAATCGCATTTTTAGGTGGAGTCAAAAGCGGTAAATCTCGACTGGCAGAGGAACGAGTGCAAAAGATGGCAGGAGCACAAAAGCCCTACTATCTGGCAACCACTGACTGTTTGGATGAAGAAATGCAACTGCGAATTGCTGAACATCAAAAACGTCGAGCAGAGAAATTTGAGACAATTGAAGAACCACTGGATTTATTAGGCGCGGTTAAACGCTGTGATCGCCCAGTCTTAATTGAGTGTGTCACTATGTGGTTGAATAATATGCTTTTTCATAACAAAGACGGTACTGATATTTTGACTATCTTGGAAGAAACGCTGAAGCAGCCCAAGGAGATGGTATTGGTGCATAATGAAGTAGGGCTTGGCATTATTCCTGATAATCCGTTGGCAAGGCAATTTGTCGATTTATCGGGAAGAGCCGGGCAACTATTAGGGCATTATTGTGATGAAGTCTATTTTTGTGCGGCGCTAAAGTTTCACTCCGCGAAACTTTTTCGTCGTTTTTAGTTTGGCAGGACTCCAAGTTTGGCAGGAGTCGGCCAACGTAAGGAAGGTAGAAACGTCAGAAACTTCGTTATGATTAAACAGATTGATTGTGGGCCATTCCGACTCATCAATAAGTACAACGAATTACGCGGATAAACGAATTAAGTACAACGAATTACGCGGATAAACGAATTAAGTACAACGAAACTTCGTTAAGGAACGCCAATTACGCGGATAAACGAATTAAGTACAACGAATTACGCGGATAAAACCGGAGTCCAAACTTTAGTTTGGCAGGAGTCCAAGTTTGGCAGTCGTCCAAACTAACGTTTGGCAGAAACGTCAGAAAGATCATTATGATTAAACGGACTGATTATAGGGCCATTCCGACTCATCGCTAAGTACAACGGATTAGCGGATTTAACGAATTGATTGTGGGCCATTCCGAGTTATCGATAAGTACAACGGATGCGAATTAAGGGTTAAATTGAATCTTATAAATTCTTGTAAGTGGAAAACGCGCTTTGACGCGCTTTGACGCGCTTTGATATTTTAGGGTTATTTAGACTACCTGATTTAGGGGCCATAAAAGGTTTTGAATGGTTTCAAATTGAGTTATGGCCCCCAATTAAGCTTGCGAAGAAATCCGATTTTTCAAAAAAATCGGATTTCTTACTGATAACTGATAACTGATCACTGAAAAACTGATCACTGACAGTTAATGTTGATAGTGAAGACTCACAAACCAAAACCGCCCAGACGTGTTATAAAAACGGGCCGTTTCATATTCTTCGTCAAGCGCATTCTCCACCCGTATCCGCAAGGCCCAATGCTTATTGAAATTATACTCACTGGTAGCATTCAAAATGCCATAACTACCCAAGCGTTGAGTATTAGCCGTGTCATCATAGCGATGACTTTGGGTTAACCAACTCAACCCTAAACGCGCCGGCCCCCGTTTTTCCGCCAATTCCAACATCAAGCTTTTCTCGGCGCGGCGCGGTAACAAATTGCCCGTCGTCCCATCTTCAGGCTTTAACCAAGAAAAGGTGGTATTAAATTCCCAACCACCCTTGCGCCAATTTAAAGCACCATCTATCCCTGTGATTTTGGCATTGTTAATATTGTCAGCAAAATAATTGCCCGTAGCCGCGTCAAAGTTAGTAGCAATCAGCTTATCAACCTTGGTGTAATAGGTATTGAGTGACCATTTATAAAGAGGTTGCGTACCCATAAAGCTCATTTCAATACTTTCAGACTCTTCGGGAACAAGGTTAGGATTGCCAAAGTTTGGGAAATACAACTCATTAAACGAGGGCGCTTTAAAGGCCGTCCCATAAGAAAGCACAAAGCGCGTTTTGGGGCTAAGTGCGTAACCTAAGCCAACATTGCCCGTCGTGTGTTTACCAAACTGATCATTATCATCTTGGCGTAACCCCACTATCAAGTCAGCCTGGCCGTACTGGGTTTGATATTGGGCAAAAATCCCTTGATTGTCCAGTGAATCCACCGTATAAGCAGTGCTACTCTCCACCTCATCCTTTTGGTAATCATAACCAATCGTCAACGTGTTTTCATTAGAAAACAAAAAGTTACTCTGAAAAGAGCCCGTGGTGCGAGTGGTATTAAAAAAAGAATTTGGCGCGTTATTGCCAAAATTATCCGTTTCATCAAGGCTTTGGCCCACGTTTAGATTCATCAACCAACTGTCACTGACCGCATAATCCGCTTTAAAACCAATCACTTGCTGGAGAATATCGGCCTCATTATCAAAAGACGAGTCATATTCACTATGGCCTTCGGTACGCAACGCGAAAGCCTCCAGACTTAAGCTCTCCCCAAAGCGATGCCCTAATCGTACACTATACGAAGTATTATCATAACCATCATCATCCGGCTCAATGGTAAAACAGCCGCCGCTCTCACTGCCCCGACAATCATTAAAACCATCCGTTTGCAAATAGCCAGCAGACAAATTATACCAACTAGTTTTTGTGGAGCCTAACACGCCGCCAGTGACTTGATAAGTATTATCAGCACCATAACCGCCACTGAACGTGATACTCGGTTTCTTACCCTTGCCTTGACGAGTAAAAATCTGTATTACGCCACCGATAGCCTCAGAACCGTACAAACTAGAACGAGGCCCACGCACAATTTCAATGCGCTCAATCTGAGCCAGCGGCAAATGCTGAAACGCCGCCGTGCCCAAAGTAGCCGAACCGACTTTAACGCCATCCATCAACACCAAAACATGATCAGACTCAGTGCCACGCAAAAACACAGAGGCGCTTTTACCCAAACCGCCACTGGTGGTAACATCCAAACCCGGCACACCGCGTAACAAATCGGGGACAGTTAAAGCTTGGCTATTATCAATATCCTCGCGAGTAATCACCGTGACTGACGCAAGTGAATCATCCACCGTTTGCGCGGTGCGCGTTGCCGTCACAACGACTTCTGGAAGCCTCTGCTCCTGAGCGTTTGAAAGTGGATAGAAAAATAAAATAAACACCAAACTGCTGAATCGGAGAAATTTTTTCAAGGTAAGTTTCCTCTTCACATTAATGTTTCCCCCACCCTAATTCTCTCCTTCAATCCGTTTTGTAGTTTTATAGTTAGTAGTAGGCGATTTATCGCCTAACTTCCTAAAAGGAAAAGGATGAAGGTAAAAAAGATAGTTAGTAGTAGGCGATTTATCGCCTAGTGAAGGCAAAAAAGAATAACATCTGCGGAGGAAAAAAAGACAAACCGGCCGAATGGCCCATAATATCTGTCGCCCTCCGCGACACACATACATAAAAACAATATTTAGGCCGGTATCCGGACTTATAAGTAGGCAAAACCTTGAAACTTCGTTTTGTAGATTTATTTCAAGGTGCTCGGAATTAAGATTTACTTCGTATTCCCAATGCCACAGTCAATCGCCTTCCCACGCCAAACGCAGTGGCTTCTGATTGACTTTAACCTATTACCGTTGCGGGGGCAGTATCGGATTTGCACCGATTTCCCGTTTACCTTGTCGACAATGCCAACAAGCACCTAAACACGGCTTGCGATTTAACGACGTGAACAAAAAAATGTCAAGTGTTTTTTTAAAACCGCGCTGAACTTATATAATGAAAAATGAAAAATGAAAAATGAAAAATGAAAGATGCCAATAGATTGCACTCGATGATCACGTTTTTTCGTGCGCCCAAACGCCCAAGGATTGTTATAAAAAAAGGATTTCTTCGCTAATTTATCACAATGAACAAATTCGAGAAAATTTTAGTTTTCCGGCATGAAATAAAATCGTTCCGAAGAAAGCTATTCAATCAGCAAATGCTTTTGAGAAGAAAAATCGATAGTGAAATTGGACTTTTTGAGAAACAAAAATAACTTAAGTAACTACCTGAAAGCCCCAACGGGGCGATCTTAATACAGCCAGGGGCATCGCCCCTGGCTGCAATTTTAATAACTACCTGAAAGCCCCAACGGGGCGATCTTAATAAAGCCAGGGGCAACGCCCCTGGAAATCCAGGAAATATAATTCGTTTATCCGCGTAATTAGTTGTACTCTTTTGGCCGATAAATGTTATACTATTTATGTGTACCTACCTACATATATAGGCATAGTAATCTATTCATTAACAACAATCGCGACAAATATTAATAATAAATCGACGCGATTAATCGCTCGATACTCATTGCAGAAAAAAATTTATTGACATTTAGGGGAGGGTTCTTTAGAATGTATAGCGTTCTAAAGCCTGTCTCTGGTTTAGTACGTTCATTTCAGGTGTAGGTGAAGCTAAATCCTTGATTTTTATTATCTAAGTATTATCTAAGGGAAATTTCCCCAAGCGAATTCAGATTGTATAAAGCGGCTATCTCCCATTTTCGGTACGCGATTAGTAGATTCACCCACTCTTAGGAGTGCTATTGTTAACTTTTGTTAATCTAAATGAATCGGATGTCACAAAATCAACATCTCATCAATTTGAGGTATTAACATGGTACAGATTTTCTCCAAAAATGCCGAAGGAGTCTCAAAGGTACCCACGAAGGTATTTTTCTCCTCTGCATGGCGCGGCAGTCGGGCCGCACTTCTTACGAGCATCCTGCCGATAGCGCTTGTCACAGGCGTTGCTCAGGCGGACACCCCCTTGGAACAAATCTGGTATTCCGGTACTAACAATAGCAAGTTCTTGATTGATTTCTCCGGTGACAGTCCGAAAGTGACTTGCGGTAAGCCAGTCGGCCAATCCGGGGGTAATGAAGGCAGCGCCAACTTTACCGATCCTGATTCTGGCAAACTGAGACTCTACACAGATGGAATGACAGTCTTCAACGGGCAGACGAATCAGGCCTTAGAAAACGGGACCGCATTGGGCGGCAATTCAACTGCTGGGGAAGCCGCGATGATTGTGCCAGTTGTGGGCACCAACCCAGACTTGTTCTATATCTTTACGAACAACGCCAGCAGCGTACATTTCTCGACAGCTGATTTATCCAAAGGGCCTAACGGCACAGTCACCCACAAAAAAGTGTTGCTCGGCACGAAAACCGGTGAAGCGCTCGGTGTCGTACCGCACACCAACGGGAGTGACTTCTGGGTACTTGTCTTCAACACGGCCGCTAAGCTAGATGCCTACAAGGTAGATAGCTCGGGGGTGGCCCGCTTGCCCGTCACCTCAAACACCGGTTTTACTGGCAATATAGCTCGAGGTTCTATTATTCACAGCCCTGATTACAACACACTGTCGCTGGGTTGGGCACCCGGTCGTATTGCTACCGCGAAGATCGACCGCGCCACCGGGAAAATTTCTGATATCAAAGAGAGAGTCACCGGCCAAGTCGGCTACGCCACCGCTTTTTCCCCAGATGGCACCAAATTGTATTACACCAATGGCGTGCAAGGATATAGCGGCACGCCATGGCAGATTGATTTGAAGGATGGAAGCAAGGCCCAGTTGAGTCTCACAGGCGCCTTTGGCGGTCCCAAGTTAGCCGACAACGGCAAAATTTACTGGACAGGGATCAACAAGAGCGCGCTCAGTGTCGTCAATAATCCCAACGCGGCCGGTACCGGGGCCAACTTCTCCGTTGACGCGTTACCTCTGAACGGCTGCAAAGGTGCCTACAACCAGCCCAACCAGACGGCCTCTTCTATCAGCTTTATCGGGCAATCTGTTGCTGGTGCTCACAAGGTAGTCGTGAAGCTTGGTGATAGTATTGGGAATATCAATTTTGGTAACACTTTCATCAAGTTGGGTGAAATAGGGGGAATCAAGTGGAATGACCTAAACGGTAATGGTGTTCTCGATAAGGATGAACCGGGAATGGCGGGCGTGACGATCTATCTGGATTTGAATGAGAATGGCGCACTCGACGAAGGTGAGCCCCGTCAAGTCACTGATAAAGACGGTCGGTACAAATTCTCGGAATTGGAGCCGGGCACCTATGTGGTGCGCGAGGTCGTTCCTAAGGGCTACAGACAAACATTTCCCGGTACCAAGTAAAAGCGCAGGACGGGTAGAACTTCACTAAACAAACCCATCAAAGCCCCTTGGCTTTATTCATCATGCCAAGGGGCTTTTTTTTTCTCTACCCTACCTGACGACTCACTGACAAATTTAAAATCAAAAGGTTGTGTAATACCTCAAATTGAGATCACACTCCCATCCTTTGAGGGATGGTATCTGTACGCTCGCACGATTTATTACCAATTACCAATGCGAATTAAGGGTTGAATTGAAAATTATGAAATCAATAACTTATAAAAACGTATTTAAGATAAGTGATTTTATAAGCTTTCTCCTTTCGTAGAAATGACATCTTTGTTCATTTTTCATTTTTCATTTTTCATTCTTAACTCGCATTACCAATGACCAATTACCAAAAACTAAGGATTTATAAAAGTTTCGATAGGCTCATCGCACACCACAATTGTCCCATCCCTATTCTGAATATCAATGGCTCCATTATTATCGCCACCCGTCTCATTATTCACCAGACGATAACCAAAATAGATATCCAACAACCCGGCAAAATCAAACTTGCCGCTGTACATACTCACCGGTTGACTCTCCGTTAAAGTAACGTCTTTTACAAAAGCCACCAAACTAGACAACTGTCCATCCCAAACAAAAACACCCCCATTCTCTCCGAGCATGTACAACAATGAATGCGACAAAAGTTCATCTTCCACCAGCGGCGTATAAACGGCAACGACCAAAATATCCGCCTGTTTCTCAAGATGATCCCTATCAGGCTCAACCAATCCACGCACCTTCACGTAATCAGAGCGCGTTTGTTCAACCAAATCATCGTAAAAATCTTCATCATTAAGAGAAATACCCCCTTGAAAAACGGCCGAGGTTATAAAAAACTCACCACTGACATCAATACCATAACTATCCAAATCCGGATAATCGAACTCATCCCCAAAAACATTGAACGCGCCTAACAACAAAAAACTTGCCAACAACCATTTTCGTGTCATAATGATCACCCCCAAAAAAAATTGAACACTTATTGTAGTACAAGAATTTAGTCAAGACGATTGGATCGTACAAACTAAAGATTGTACTCCTCGCTTGGAGCAACTTTTGCCTAAAAAAGACTTTTTAACAAATATAAATAACTCAATAACGCTTTGAATTAAAATAAAAAACGCAGTTTTTTTCTCAGTGTGACTCGGAGAACGAAGTCCGTGCGTATAAATATTATACGCCTCGCTTGGGTGTATTTGTGGAAATTAGGGCGAGATAAAAAAAACCGCGTTTATTTAAATGATAAAAAATAAATAGGCAATTTCAAGAAAAAGTGCCCCAAAAGGACGCCACCGTTCCTATAAAAGTGGAACATGATACGCTTGAAAAAATGATTTACCACGACTTGCACAGCATTATCCAAACAATCTGGAACATTTTCAAAAAATTCTGGCTACCCATTATTTTCCTAGTAGCCACATACCTCATTCTAAAATCGGCCTTATTTAGGGCGGAATATGGTCACATTTATCTTTATGAAAAACTGACGGGCGGCATTGAGGTCTATGACAGGCCGGGGATTTACTTTAAAATTCCCTATTCGCAAGTGACACGTTACAAGCAAGTCTGGACAGTCAATTTTGGCAGCCGATTCACCGGCAAACAAATCCTTGAAAAGGGCCCCCTTAAACTCCGTTTTGCCGACAGTTATACCGCAAAAATTCCCGCCATTTTTCGCTACAAATTGCCGCGTGACCAATACAAAATCAAAACGATTCATCGGGAGTTTAACGCTTTTTATAATCTGATTGATTCACTATTGATCCCAATCTCCCGCAGTGTCGCCGTGATGACGGCAACGCAGTACACTGGCGAAGAATTTTTTCTGGGTGGCTTAAATTCCTTCAGAAGGCAGTTATTGGATCAACTTCAATACGGTATCTATGAAACAGAACGCCGACAATTTGACGTAGAACAAAGAGACTTAATCGGCTTATGCTCTCAAGAAGAATCAACGCCGCCGAAAATAACCCGCTTTAAACTCTGGAAAACCGTGCCGATTAAAGGGGAAGATGGCGAAATAAAGCGTATGGACAACCTTCTTGAGACTTACGGCATTGAAGTGATACAAGTCGATCTAGGTGTGCCAGTACCAGAACTAGAACTAGAACGACGGCTGGCTAACAAGAAACGTATTTCTGAATGGGAGGAATAGAAACAAAACCTTTTAACACCCCCCCCAGCCGGAGTCCAAGTTTGGCAGGAGTCCAAACTTTAGTTTGGCAGGACTCTAGTTTGGAAAATTTTCAGCGGACAAACAGGAAAGCGTTACCAAACAAAGTGCGAAGCGATATCAACCTGGGAAGTTTTCAATCCCAAAAATATTAATCTATCTGAACAACTATACCCAAAAAAATAGTCCCCTTTAGGGGACTTAAGCTTTCAGCCTATCGCTTTAGCGATAGGCGAATTGGAGAGGCGCATTCCCAAAAACAGGGTCATTATTAATCACTTAACCGAACCGTGAAAATGGGAATGCGCCCCATTGGAGTGATATACGGAACGTACTTCAAATCCGTGAAAATGACAAGATGAACTGGTAATAAAATGACTATAAAAATTATAGACTTATCATTAATTAACTCTTTTCATTTTTCATTAGTATAGCAAACCACGTTGAAATAAATGAGAAAAACTCAAAATGCCAAATCGAGAACAAGTGCCCCACAAAGACACCACTGACTTTTTGACAGAAGTGGAACCTGATACGCATGGAAAAGTGATTTACCACAACGACTTGCGGAGCTTTCCCCAAACACTCACTAACATCCTCAAAAAAGGGTGGCTAGTCATCATTTTCTTGGTGGTCATATACCTCATTCTGAGGTCATCCATTTTCATGACTGAATCTGGCCACGTTTACGTTTATGAAAACATGCTGACAGGCCAAATCAAGGTGTATGATAGTTCGGGGATTCACTTTAAAATTCCCTTTTCGCCGGTGACACGTTACAAGCAAGTCTGGACCGTCAATTTTGGCAACCGATTCACCGGCAAACAAATCCTTGAAAAGGGCCCCATTCAACTCCGTTTTGCCGACAGTTATACGGCCAACATTCCGGTTATTTTTCGCTACAAGTTGCCACGTAACCAAAACTACATTATAAGAATCCATAGGGAGTTTAGCAGTTTTTATAATCTGATTGATTCACTATTGATCCCAATCTCCCGCAGTGTCACCGTGATGACGGCAACGCAGTACACCGGCGAAGAATTTTTCCTGGGCGGCCTAAATACATTCCGAATGCAATTGTTGGATCAACTTCAATACGGTATCTATGAAACCGAACGCCGACAATTTGACGTAGAACAAAGAGACTTAATCGCCCCAGGCCCTCAAGAGCAATCAACGCCGCCGAAAATAACCCGCTTGAAACTCTGGAAAACCGTGCCGATTAAAGGGAAAGATGGAGAAATCAAGCGTATGGACGACATTCTTGATAATTACGGCATTGAAGTGATACAAGTTGATCTAGGCGTGCCAGTGCCAGAACAGGAACTAGAACGACGGCTGGCTGACAGAAAACGACTTTAGCAGTCCAAACTTTAGTTTGGCAGGAGTCCAAACTTTAGTTTGGCAGGATTAGTTTGGCAGCGGCAGGTGCAACCTGGGGAAGGGCCGGGGAAGGCCCCAACCCCGTAGGTGTGAAACGCAGTAACGAGCGTAGCGAGATAATAGCCCCAAGTTACACTAAAGGAAAAAAATACCAACGGCCCCAACCCCGAAGGGCTTGGTTTACTAACTCTTGGCTTGCTGCCAAAGAAATTATTTTTATGAAAATCTATATACCCAAAAAAATAGTCCCCTTCAGGGGACTTAAGCTTTCAGCCTATCGCTTTAGCGATAGGCGAATTGGAGTGATAGCAACCCACGTTGAAAAAAATACCAACGGCCCCAACCCCGAAGGGCTTGGTTTACTAACTCTTGGCTTGCTGCCAAAGAAATTATTTTTCTGAAAATCTATATACCCAAAAATAGAGTCCCCTTTAGGGGACTTAAGCTTTCAGCCTATCGCTTTAGCGATAGGCGAATTGGAGTGATAGCAAACCACGTTAAAATAAATGAGAAAAACCCAAAATGCCAATTCGAGAACAAGTGCCCCACAAAGACACCACTGACTTTTTTACAGAAGTGGAACCTGATACGCATGAAAAAAAGACTTACCACGAAGACTTGCGGAGCTTTCCCCAAACACTCACAAACATCCTCAAAAAGTGGTGGCTAGTCATCATTTTCGCTCTGAGCATTTATGCCATATACCTAATTCAAAAACATCTCTTTTTTGAAACAGAAGCAGGTTACATCTATCATTACCAAGATCTGATAGGGGGCAAAATCAAAGTGTACACAGACGAAAAACTGGGCATCCACTTTAGAATGCCCTTTAAGTCGCGTTTGACACGTTACAACAAAGCATGGACCGTCAATTTTGGCATTCCTTACGGTGGGCATCAGATCCGCCGCAAGGACCCCATTAAAGTAACTCTTGCCGACAGTTATACGGCAAAAATCCCAGCGACTTTTCGCTATAAACTGCCAAGTAATGAACAAAAGATTAAAATGATTCACAGTGAGTTTAAAAGTTTTGACGAATTGATTGACTCACTGCTAATCAAAACCGCCCGTGATGCAGTTGTCAATACGGCCACCCAGTACACTGGCGAAGAGTTTTTTCTAGGTGGCCTCAATCAATTCAAAGCCGCGCTGATTGACCAACTCCGCAATGGAATCTACGAAACCAAGCGTCAACAAATAAAGATCGAACAAATGGACTTAGCCCCAGTTGGTTTAGATCAAGAAGAATCCGCACAATTGCGGAAAATCCAAACCTTAGTTTGGAAAACCGTGCCGGTAATTGATCCTGAAACCGGCAAAAAGGTGCGTATTGAAAACCCACTTGATAATTACGGAATAGAAGTCACACAAGTCACCCTTGGTGAGCCGATAGCTGAACAGCAACTGGAGCAACTGCTGTCTGAAAAAAAACGTTTAGTCGGTGAACGTATTAAAGCCGTGCAAGAACAAGAAACGGCCAAAGAACAAGCAAAGATGGTGCAACTTCAAGCCGAGATTGAACGCACTAAGGCGAAACAGGACGCCTTAAAGCAAAAATATCTCGCCCTCATCGCCAAGCAACGTGAAGTAGAAGAAGCCCAAAAGCAAGCCGAGAAAGAAATCATTGAATATGAAAAGGCCAAAAAATTAGCCGAAATTAAAAACGCGAAAGAACTAGAAATCGCTAAAGCGGAACAAAACATTGAGAAAGCTAACCAAAAAACCGAACTCATCAAAGCTCAGGCTGCACTAGAGATTCAGAAAGCCAACTTTCAAGCCGCGCAATTTGAAGCCAAAGCCATTCGAGAAAAGGGAGTTGCAGAAGCCGACGTACTCAAAGCGAAATACAAAGCGCGTACCCCAGAACTTTATAAGGCCGAAATTCAACGAGAGATTGCT
Organism: Candidatus Parabeggiatoa sp. nov. 2; assembly: GCA_002085445.1. GTDB lineage: Bacteria > Pseudomonadota > Gammaproteobacteria > Beggiatoales > Beggiatoaceae > Parabeggiatoa. The sequence continues at coordinate 2,289 of NBMI01000105.1, read as the reverse complement.
CAGATCATTTACCCCAATCTCAAGGGAATCAACGTGACTATGCCGCATAATGTCGTCAACTTAGGTGACAAAGACACCCCTTTACAAACCAACCTAGATGTGTTATCAAGCTTTGCCACCATTGGTGTCATGGAAGGACTCGAAAAGAAAGCCCTTTCTGCTGACACCGCGACGACGGAAAGTCACGCACAACAGTAAAGTTTTTACACACCCCTAACCCCTCTCTCATAGAACAGAACAATTACGTATTGAAATAGAAATTTTTTGTTATACTGAGCAGTGTTTGACACACCCCCTGCCCCTTGAGGGGTAGGTAACAATTCACAATTCACAATTCACAATTAATTCTTTTTTCCCGTTCGCTTTACCCTGTGGTGTGTCAAATGTGAATAGGCTTTCAAGCAACTAAAGGTTTTGGCATCACAGCGCCACGTTGTTTGAATGTGCATAAGTCAACAAAAGTCTTTTAACATTTATAGCGGTAATAGTCGCTAAAGCGACTACTACAAACCGACTACTACAAACCGACTACTACAAACAGGAGAAAAAACCAACATGCCATTTCGACAGCAAGTGCCCCACAAGGAAGCCACAGCTCCCCCCCTAGAGGAGGGGGGAAGTGATACGTTTCCAAGAATAATTTATCACGACTTGCGGACTGCTATCCAAGCAGTCATTAACTTTTTCAAAAAGTGGTGGCTACCCATCATTTTATTGGTGGTCATATACTTCATTCTGAGGTCAACCATTTTTATGACTGAATCGGGCTACGTTTACGTGTATGAAAACCAGCTAACGGGCCGAGTCAATGTGTATGATAGTCCGGGGATTCACTTGAAAATTCCCTTTTCGCCGGTGACACGTTACAACCAAGTCTGGACGGTCAATTTTGGCACTCGATTCACAGGCAAACAAATCCTTGAAGAAAAGGTACCCATTCAACTCCGTTTTGCCGACAGTTATACGGCCAACATTCCTGGCATTTTTCGCTACAAATTGCCGCGTAACCAAGACAAAATAAAAACGATTCATCGGGAGTTTACCAATTTTTACAATCTAATTGATTCACTATTGATCCCAATCTCCAAGAGTGTCATGGTGAGTACGGCAACGCAGTACACGGGCGAAGAATTTTTTCTGGGCGGCTTAAATACCTTCAAAACGCAGTTGTTGAATCAACTTCAATATGGTATTTATGAAACAGAACGCCGACAAGTTGAAGTTGAACAAAGAGACTTTGCCGGGCTTTTTCAAGATGAGTCAATGCAGCGTCGAACCACGAGCATGAAAATCTGGAAAACCATGCCGGTTAAGGGGCCAGATGGCGAATTCCAGCGTATAGACAACCCACTTGAGACTTACGGCATTGAAGTAACACAAGTCGATCTAGGTGTGCCAGTGGCGGATAGTGAACTCGGACAACTGCTGGCGGCCAAAAAAAGTTTTGATAGACAGGCGAATGATAAAGCGGACGAGCTCGCCCTGGTTCTGGAGAACCAGAAAATTCAACTGGCTAACATCAAAAAGGATGAGAAAACTCAGTTAGCTCATATTGAGAAGGAGGAGATAACTCAGTTAGCCAGAGAAGCGAAAGACAAGAAAATTCTGTTGGCTAAGGAAGATAAGGACAAGGAAATTCAAACGGCTAAAAAAGTGACCAAATTAGCCTTGGTTAAGGAAGACGAAAAAATCAATCTGGCTAAAAAAGCGGAAGCGTTAGCCCTTGAAAAGGAAGACGAGAAAATTCAGTTGGCTAAAAAACAGAAAGTGTTAGCCATTGAGTTAGCCACGATTAAGGCGAGAAAAGAGGAAGAGTTAATCGTCGCTCAAGAGAACCTGAAAATTAAGCTCGCCAATGTTGAGACGGAGACAAAAGCGAATCTGGCTAAAAAAGTTGACGCGTTAGCCCTTGAAAAGGAAGACGAGAAAATCAAGCTGGCTAAAAAAGCCGAAGCGTTAGCCCTTGAAAAGGAAGACGAGAAAATTCAACGGGCTAAAAAAGCGACAGAATTAGCCATTGAAAAGGAGGACGAAAAAATTCAACGGGCTAAAAAAGCGACAGAATTAGCCATTGTTGAGGAAGAAACGAAAATTCAGGTGGCTCAAAAAGCGACAGAATTAGCCATTGTTGATAAAGAACAGAGCGTTCAGCTGGCTAAAAAAGCCGAAGCGTTAGCCCTTGAAAAGGAAGACGAGAAAATTCAACTGGCTAAAAAAGCGACAGAATTAGCCATTGCCGAGGCCGATAAAAAAATTCAGGTGGCTAAAAAAGACGAAGAGTTAACCGTG
>NBMI01000354.1 GCA_002085445.1 Candidatus Parabeggiatoa sp. nov. 2 | reverse complement strand
TCACTACCAATTCGATTATCCGCGTAACTAGTTGTACTAAGCGCAATTTTTTGTAATTCGTTTATCCGCGTAATTCGTTGTACTAAGCGTAACCCGTTGTACTAAGCGCAACCCGTTGTACTACCAGTCTAATTACGCCAAGTACGACTGATTGCGCGGATAAGCGAATTGAATTCCGAGTCTAATTAAGTACAACTGCGCGGATAAGCGAATTGAGTACAGCTAATTGCAATTCGTTGTACTAGATTAGGCAAACATAATCAGACGTACTCACTACCAATTCGATTATCCGCGTAATTAGTTAGTACTAAGCGCAATTTTTTGTAATTCGTTTATCCGCGTAATTCGTTGTACTAAGCGCAACCCGTTGTACTAAGCGCAACCCGTTGTACTACCAGTCTAATTACGCCAAGTACGACTGATTGCGCGGATGAGCGAATTAAGTGAGTACAGCGAATTACGCGGATAAGCGAATTAAGAGTCAAGCATAGTACAACTGATAATTCCAAACACTGGCACGATCTAATCCTTTATTATAACGAATCCCTGTAGTTGGCTTTATGGCCCCCAAACCACTACCAATAACCCTACAAAAAGAATGGTCAAAATGACTTCAAATAACGACAAGGACTACAACAAATCGATGGGTTTATCGGCCCATCATCCGTTGTACTACTATTTTAGACAAACATAATCAGACACACTCACAACCAATCCGTTTATCATTAATGACAGAAATCCACCATTTCTCTATTAATTTATGCTTTCCAAGACACATGAGTGAATGAATATGTCTCATCTTACATTGAAACACATCGAAGTGAATGAATTGCCACCGACATGGGCAAAACAATTACCGGCCGCGCAAACGGTGACGGTTATCATTATCGCCGAAAATTCAGAACAACAATCATCAATTGACTTTGGACAAAGCCGGTCAAGTAGAAACGGTTAAATTAGAGGATTTGGATGCACAATTGGATGAATTCATAGAAAATGCGAACACTCACACTCAATCTTTTAGCGCATGGTATGGGAATTTCCGCTTTCAGGTACTAGCCTACTAAAGGCAATCACTCTCCGACGACGAACCGGCCCACTAAAGGCGATCAATTAGAGACGCCGCTCAGGTTATTAACCTATATTTTTGAGGGTTTTTAGACTAGATTGGGGGCCATAAACTATTTTGGAAGTTTTCAAATTCAGTCATGGCCCTCAGTCGCGCTTCATTAGTCATACTTTTTGTAGGGATTTTGTTGCTTAACTTAATTTCACGTTTTAACCCTTAATTCGCATTAATGACAGAAATCGTGAAATTGGGGAAGATTTGTATGCGTGAGCCAGCCATGCGAACTGTCTTAATATTTTAATTGGGAGGTAAAAATGGAGCAATTAATCAAGCTGCACATAGAAAAATTACCAGAAGGTGTCTATTTAGCCACTTCAGATGACATACAAGGTTTAATTGCTCAAGGACGCACTGTTGTGGAAACCTTGGAAATTGCAAGAGATGTCGCCCGGAAATTAATTGAGGCACGTACTGAAAGAGAAAAGATGTCATTAAAACAAATACCGGATATATTTGATTATCCATTAGTGGTGAGTCATTAAGGCTTGTGAACCCCACGGCTGTCTGGTTCCCAAACTCGGTTTGGGAATCCATCCAGAGATGCTTTATGCTTTGCAAGATAGATTATAACAAGCATTTCTAGCCCTGTAGTTGAAAACGAGATGACTACTCAATCCCTTACCACCTATTAGTTTGATTAAGTACAACGAATTACGGGGATAAACGAATTACGAATTAAGAGTCAAGTATAGTACAACTGATAATTCCAAACACCGGCACGATCTAATCCGTTATTATAACGAATCCTTGTAGTTGCTATTACTTAGTACAGCGAATTACGCGGATAAGCGAATTAAGAGTCAAGTATAGTACAACTGATAATTCCAAACACCGGCACGATCTAATCCGTTATTATAACGAATCCTTGTAGTTGCTATTACTTAGTACAACGAATTACGCGGATAAGCGAATTAAGTCTATAATTGAGTACAACGAATTGAGAATTTTAGGAAAAAACCATGCCTCACCACCAAAAAAGACGCTCATTCAGCAAATTAGAATTTAAAGATTTGCGAAACATTGTTGATATAACAGAACGTATTGACGATACGGTATTTGATACTTGGTTTAACTATGCTTATAAAATCAGTCAGACAGAAGCACAGTTTTTAACCCAATTACTTAATACCAATAGACGTTTCCTAGACAGTTATACTGAAGAAGAATTAAAGGCACAATTTATTATTCCGTTGCTCAATCAGATCAACTTCTTTGCTAACGAAGTTCGGGGTTGGTATGAACGCCCTTTAGGCGGTGTTATCAATCACGTTTTGCTCAGTGGTTACACAGATTATATGATAGCCAAAGGTATTGAAACCCCTGAACGTCCCTACTTTTTTATTCAAGAATATCAAAAAGAATTGGGTAATAGACATCCCAAAAACCCACTGTTAGCCGAAATGATGGTTGCCATGCAATTGAATGACGAAAATCTCATGCGAGGTGCTTTTGTCATTGGCAGAATCTGGAATTTTGTCATTTTAAAAAAACTTGGCAACAACCAATACGAATATTTTCGCTCCCCCGATTTTAACGTCCTAAAAATTCAGGAACTTAAACAACTCTATATCAATTTGCAAGCGATAAAAGGGATGTTTAGCCAGCTACTAAGCCCAAGCTAAATGTTAAATTGCAGTTCAAGCGAAATATAGGGAGGTTAAGTAGTTAGTGGCAAGTAGAGAGTTGGCGGTTATCAAGTAGTGTACTGAGTATAGCAATAAGGAGTCACGATATGAGTGATAGTTATGAACTTGAAAACAACGCCATTGATGGTGAAGATGAAATGGGTTCGTTAAATCATAGTACAGTGCAAATCAATTTAGGCGGTTTGCTTAAATTCAAATGCGATAAGAAACTGGCTGTCATGAGTGAGTTAAGCCTAGATATTAGCCAGTACGATTTGAGCGAGTATGACATCGATGCTAAAGAGGAATTAAAACCCGATGTTTGTGCTTACAGAAAACGCCCCATCATCCCAAAAGGTAAAACTGATTTAGTGAAAGTCTCTCAAATGCCTGATTTAGTCATCGAAATACTGTCGCCGAGACAAGCCGTCGATTATCTTATCAGGAAAATGAATGCTTACTTCAAACTTGGCGTGAAGTCAGGTTGGTTAGTCATACCTTCTTTGGATGAAGTTCGGGTTTTTTCTCAACCACGTTCTTATAAAAGCTTTGACTTAAATAGTACCGAGATTGTTGATGAGGTGATGGAGATTCAATTGCCGATTGCCAGTGTGTTTGCAGAATAAATGCTTAAAAGTGGCAGGAGTATAACTCGTTACCAAGCTCGGTTCTCATCGTTATACACAAGTCTTTTGGATACCAAGTGCATTCCCAAAAGTACAACGGATACTCGAAATAAACGGATATTTCTAATGGATCCCCAACGTGGGGCCTAATCTTTAAAATATTTTAAAATCAAGTATTTAAGAACTTATGTATAAGGATGAGAGCTCGGTTTGGGAATCCATGAAAGGACGCTCTACGTCCGCGATGCGGAGCCTCGCAACCGGCATGATCTCCACACTGCGAAGTGACTTCGTTTCCCAACCTCTGGTTGGGAACGAGAAATAACCCAACCAACACGAGGTAGGTTATGAAAATGACCCGACAACCACACGATCAATATTCTAAAGAAGCTTTGCTGGAAATATTGTTTGGGGGCAAATCTGAAGCCCAGCGTCCTATTCACCCAAAAGAAGTTTATTATGCAGACATCAGCTTTGAACCACCCCCGACACTTTCTCAAACCGATTTGGAAAAGGTAGGGCTACTGGGCAATATGATAGCAACGCGTTGTTTGATAGAATATTTTTGGACACCGCCTACCCAGATAGAAACTTGCTTGTGTCTGATGAAATTATTTTCTTGGCATGGCGACTTATTGCGGGAGGTGAAAAGAAAACAGAAAGAGGCAAAGAATCAAGAAGCAAAGAATCTGCCACAAGTTTTGCCAAAAGTTCTGCCGAAATTGTGGATTCTAACGACTTCAGCGTCTAACACGTTTTTGGCGAGTTTTGATTTTAAACCCCGTCAATCCGCTGAGTGGTGCGAAGGCTTTTACTTTTTCGTTGGAGAAGCCATGAACACCGGGATAGTTGTTATTGATGAACTCCCAGAAACCTTGGAGACGGTTTGGCTTAGAATTTTGGGAAAGGGAGAAACCCAACAGCAAGCCATTAAAACGCTTGCCACACTAGAAGACAAAGGGCCTTTACTTGATAATGTGCTTGAAATGCGAATTAAGAATGAAAAATGAAAAATGTAGAATGAACAAAGACTTATAAAATTACTGTCACTGAGGATGTTTTTATAAGTTATTGGTTTTATCAGATTCATTTTAACCCTTAATTCGCATTTGAAGTCTTCCACAAATGGCATGAAGATACCAAAGCACAAGATCACTTAACCCCAGAAGATCAGGAGTTACTCATGATTTTATCACCTGCTTATGAAAAATCACGCAATCAGGCTATGCTACAAGGCCGTTTAGAAACCCAGCGTGTGTTTGTGAAAAGTTGGCTTCAATCTCGATTTGGCGAGATAGACAAAGCTTTATCTCAGGTAGTTGAATCATTAGTCCAATTGCCACCTGAAGAATCAACACGCCTGTTACCAAAACTGTTTCGTGAGGAATTGTTAGCGAGGTTTGGTAAGAAAAAGTCTCAATAACTGTCTACAAAAGTACCGCGAATTAGGATGATAAACGAATACTTAATTAGTTTATCCTTGTCATTCGTTGTAGTTAATAAACCTTATTGTCTGAATCCGAATTAACTGTGCAAGAAAGCGGAAGTAGAAAGACCATCTTAGCCAACAGCTAAAGCAGTTGTCTGAAAGCTTAAGTACCCTAAAGGGTACTGCAAGAGAAGAGTTAGTAGGCTTTAGCCTACTTTAGCTTTTAGACAACGGCTTTAGCCGTTGGCTGCAAGAAAAGAGTTAGTAGGCTTTAGCCTACTTTAGCTTTTAGACAACGGCTTTAGTTGGCTATCATTTTCTGAAAATCTATAGTCGTTTGGCAGCCGCCGCGGGTTTGGCAGAGAAGATCAGGAGTTACTCATGATTTTATCACCTGTTTATGAAAAATCACGCAATCAGGCTATGCTACAAGGCCATATAGAAGAACGGTACTCGGTTGTCGAAAATCTACTCAAGTTACGCTTTGGTATTGATGAAGCATTATCACAACTGATTGAGCCGTTGGTACAGATGCCGCGTGAGGAATCATTACAGTTGCTGATGCAATGCTCGCGTGAAGAGTTATTGGCTCAATTTGAGCAAACTTAATGGCATTGAGCGTAGGGCGGGTAGCGCTTTGCTACACCCACCCTTTCTATAAACATTGACATATTATGAAAATGTTGTCTTTTATACTTAACT
>NBMI01000104.1 GCA_002085445.1 Candidatus Parabeggiatoa sp. nov. 2 | reverse complement strand
TTAAGGGCTTTGCACGTGGGATTGCCCCTACAAACCGTCATGTCGTGTAGGGGCAATCCTTTATGGTTGCCCTCACCGAAAAGCGGTACGATATGGCATTGAGGCAAGCACCGCCCCAGGCATTATGGTTAAACTCATAAAACCCTTATTTTCGGACAACTCGATAATTGACGAAACGATGATCAAGCCCACATTTTTGCGGCAATAGCGTTGCTATTTTGGCAAAATGTTTGCAAAACCTCTTCTGTTTATTAGGTTCAACCTAATTTTATGGAAAACGATAGGAATTATAACCATGAAGAATCCAATCACAGCAACTTATGAAAATGGGGTTTTTCGCCCTATGATACCAGTCGATTTACCTGAACGGGTTCAAGTACGAATTATCGTGCAACCACTTTACGCGTCAAAAGTGTTGTCTGTTAAAGATCAGGCCTTCACCCTCAAGCCACCACGCACTGGTTCAATGCCACCAAGTTAAGGGCTTTGCACGTGGGATTGCCCCTACAAACCGTTATGTAATGTAGGGGCAATCCTTTATGGTTGCCCTCACCCAAAAGGGGTTTGCGCGTGGAATTGCCCCTACAAACCGTTATGTCTTAATGGCATTGACGCACTGGCTGGGATGAACAATTTGCACGTATGGGTGAATATGGTGATGACAAATTATTAGATAATCCAACACCTTGATCCGACAGAAGGCTATGAAATCAAAAAAACGCGCCAAGTCCGGAGTCCAAGATTTATCTTGGACGTCTAAATCGTCTGGAGTCCAAGATTTATCCTGGACGTCTATTTATTCACTATTGGCTTTTTTGAAATTATCTGAAAAACTATAGCATAGCAAGGCCTAAAAGTGGGCCATCTACTGAAACCGCTGCAACAAAAACCACGCTGGCGGCCGCGCCTAACAAACTCAATAGTTTTCCAAATCTGGAGGACTCTAAAAAAATAGGCGTTACTTTCAATGCGAATTAAGGGTTGAATTAATTATGATGAAATTTTTCAAGTTCACAGAGTACCACAGAGTCTCACAGAGTTATAAAGCTTTCAACTCCGTGTCTCTGTGTTGAATAATTTGAATTATGGGCCATGACTTAATTTAAAAACATTCAAAACGTTTTATGGCCCCCAAATCAGAACATAACTACATGAAATAAAATCGTCTAAAAAATCGGCTTTGAGCCACTACGGGCAGAAGACTCTATCAAATTTCGCCTTTTTCTGTCATTTTTTCTCGCAAAGCTTCAAGCTCAGCCAGCGGCAAGCCAGTTGCACTGGAAAGAACTAAGCTACTTATCGTGGCATCATGCCTCCAAAGGTCTCGAGCTATCTTGCGACCGTAGGCTTTTAATCGCTCGTTTTCTCTCTGTCTTTCCATGCGTTCGTCCATCATTTTTGTGTGAAGTTCAGGGGAAGTGTTCTCTGTTTTAAGACGCTCAAAGAGCATTTTTATTTCCGGGGTGCGGAATTTGTGTAAATACACCCACCCTTTCAAGGTTTCGTGAATGGCCTGTATCCATTCTCGGCGTTCTTCTGGCATACCGGTGTCCGCATCTGGAGCCTTGGTAAAAACCAGCGTATATACCGTTTTCGGGAAATGGTAGTCTTGTGAACTCTTGATGGTTTCCGTAATCGCTATCAGATGATAGTAGTAGAACCGCTCAAAGTTCTGAGAATAGTTTGCATGTTGTGCCTCGACAATCGTGCGGTTCTTTTCGTCTTCGGCAAACAAGTCAAACTTGACTTTCACGTTTCCTACAGGCTTGTGAAATTCCTTTTCTGTTTCGACTTCCTTGATTTGGAGATTGACACCTGTAAAGGCTTTTACCATTCTTTTGAAAACCTCCACACTACTGAACCCTTCTTGAAAAGCCGGTCTGCTTTCCAAAGAATGGACAGTGATTTTTTCGCGTTCAACACTCAACTCCGTGTCTCTGTGTTGAATAATTTGAATTATGGGCCATGACTTAATTTAAAAACATTCAAAACGTTTTATGGCCCCCAAATCAGAACATAACTACATGAAGATTAATGATTAATGATTAATGATTAATGATTAATGATTAATGATTAGCCCCAACGGGGCGGCATTAATAAAGCCTGGGGCATCGCCCCAGGCTTCAATGGATTTTTCAGCTTTGGGCTGGAGGACTCTAAAAAAATATGCGTTACTTTCAATCGACACTTCAAAAAAGCCTACTGATGGCATTACTAACAGGGTGGCTATTATCGGCTTCCAGCATGGCAAGGGCCGAAAGTGGGCCATCTACTGAAATCGCTGCAACAAAAACCACGCCAGTTGAAACCACGCTGGCGGCAGCGTCTAACAAACTCATCGAATTACCCAAAATCGTCATTGTTCTGTTAGGGCTAAGCATTCTTATCGTTCCCATTTTAATCTTTGCGCTGTTATGGTTATTACTAAGCAAGAGACAACATACCGACGTAATGCATGAAATTCGCACCGGTATTTCTATCATTGACGACAGATTAATTTATGGGCAAAAACAACAAAAACATCAACAGCTAGAAACGTGGCAAGAGTTCGGAGAGTTTTTAGACAATCAAATGACAAAACAACAAGAACAATTACAGGCAATAACACAACAACTCACCCTTGCCCAAAACCCGTTTCAAGTGAATTTAAACCGACAAGAGGCTCAACAACAAGCCTCGACTAGCGTACCACCGCCAACGACTCCGTTGCAACCAAAACAAGAACTGGCCCCAAAAGAAACCCAACAACAACTGGAGACACTCACCGAAAATCAACAAACACTGCAAAACGTGCTACATGGGCGCTTTCGCCTCGTTAAACCAGAAAGCACCGACTTCTCCCATTGGACAACGGCCCTAATAGAACAACAAGGCACTTGGCGCTGGGCACAACCGGCCTTATTAGCAGAACTCTTAGCTTGCGAAACATCCCTCAAGCAAATTAAAGAACAAGGCGACAAAAAAGCCCGCAACATTCTAACGCTTTTAGAGCTAGACAACCTGTTAAAACACTGGAACACGTTAGTCGCCCACTTTTTTGACTCCGATACAGAATTGTGGCAACATTTGTATCGTCTGGACAACGGCAAATGGCTGAATCGGTTGCTGGAAATGGGTGTACAATTAATAAAGCCCCAATTACTTGAAAAAGTCCCAGACGACGTACCTGAAAAGTATTATAACTACCAACCTCACCCCATCCTCAAACAACTTGTGAAATCACAAGTACTAGAAAAACTCAAGACAGTGCCTAAGTTTGTAGTGGATATCGACACTTATGGCTTTATCACGGCTGACAACCCCAAACCCGATGTGCGAGTGTTTGTCGGTAGTCCTGCGGAATGGGAATGAATAGACTGAATAGTACAACGGATACGCGAAATAAACGGATGAGTCTAACGGATTTTGTTGAAGACTTATCAACACGCCAACCCCAAAGGGGAAAATAATAATTAATGATTAACAATTAATGATTAATTATTAATTAGAGGCTTCAACCCCGAAAGGGGTTGAATGTGAATAGCCACAGGTGCAACCTGTGGAAAATGTGCCCCGACGCGCCAACCCCGAAAGGGGTTGAATGTGAATAGCCACAGGTGCAACCTGGGGGAGGCCGTGCGAGGGCCCCAACCCCAAAGGGGAAAATAATAATTAATGATTAACAATTAATGATTAATTATTAATTATGCGAATTATGCGAATTAAGGGTTAAATTCAATCCGTTTATCCACGTCATCCGTTGTTCTAAGCATGAAGTACTGAACGATGCGCCTTGCTGAATGAAAATAAAAAGTGGGCCAGGCTGTCGAATTAATAGGTATAAACTTAACACAATCAGTCGAACTCAATCCGTTTATCGGCCCATCATCCTAAGTTCTAAGCATGAAGCATTGCATTATATAACAGGAGAAAAACCCAATGCGTACAATCATCCTTATCGCCATATTTCAAGCACTCATTCTGAGTGCCATATTTATAATTAGCCCAATCTATGCCAGTCTCGGCAAACCACCATCATCCACCGAACCGATAGCAGAACGGCCATCATCGGACGATTCCAACCCGCCGATACTCGCCACCAATCCAACATCCGCCGATGCCACGCTCGACTACTCAAGAACGGCCCAAAACACGCCGACTAATATAACCTTCTTAGAGGACATAGAACAACAAGTCCTCATCTTGACTAATGTCGAGCGCCGCAAACGAAAGTTACGCGTATTACAACATGATACCACGCTACAACTCACCGCTCGTGCCCATAGTGCCGACATGTTGGATCGAGACTTCTTCGATCATGCCAGCCCAGAAGGCCGAACCTCGTTCGACAGAATTGCCATCATCCATCGCACACTCATTGGCACTACCAGCGAAAATCTGTGGCAAAGCAAAGGCAAAGGATACGATATCAGCGACGCCAAAAAACTCGCCAAAATCGCCGTAGATAGTTTGATGAATAGCCCCGGACATCGTGAAAATATACTCCGTAAAGACTACAGCCACCTTGGTGTCGGTGCCGCGATTAAGGATGGTACTGTTAAAATCACCCAAAACTTTGCCTCAATCCAAGCCCGGTTTCAACAAGCGTTGCCGCTTGAAATAACAAAGGGAGATAATCTCTCTTTAGCGACAATCCCCGGCTTGCGAAAATCCGCCCCGGTAAAATATGGATTCTGGCTATCTGACAAAGGCGTACTCGCGGCCGATCCGTTACCCATGAACCAGACACAAGTTGCCATTGAACCGGGCGACTATCGGCTGCGTTTCTATTTTATAAGCTCTCGGAAAAGGACAAGCGTCAACTATACTATTTATAATGGGCCCCAAATCATAGTAAAGTGAACTACAAGGATTCGTTAACTACAAGAATTCGTTAACTACAAGAATTCGTTAACTACAAGAATTCGTTAACTACAAGGATTCGTTATAATAAAGGATTTTGATTGAGCATTATTCATAATTTCATCAACCCAAACCTGGCTTTAAACTAATCCGTTATTATAACGAATCCCTGTAGTTAACGAATCCCTGTAGTTAGTTAATCCTTTATTATAACGAATCCCTGTAGTTAGCTAATCCGTTATTATAACGAATCCCTGTAGTTTCCACCAAAAGGACAACAAAATGCTCGACCCTAAAAAAACACTCAACGAAGCCAAAATCCTGATACAAACAGGCAACCCTGAGAAAATCACGCGTGCCGAAGAATTACTTCAGCAAATCCAACAAGAACACCCGGGCTACGCCACACAAGCCAGCCGCTTAATGGCTAACATAAACAAAGACATTTCTTCCTCACAACCCATCTCTCGCAAAGCCCAAGAATTATCCCAGACATGGGCTGGCATTAATTCCATTGAAGACGGAAAACTCTATAAATTTCTGGCGAAATTATTTGATTTAAAATTGCGACAAGAAACCGCCATAACTAACCTACGTCGGCAAGTCGTAAAACAACTCTCTAAATGGATTGGGCAAATTAACGATAACGAATGGCTAAATAGCTTAATTGAACCCATCAAACAACATCCCGAATTTAACCATCAGTTAGATGACGCACTAAACACTTTGCGGCAAACTCAATTGTCCGACAAATACAAAGCTATCGCCACCAAAGTCAATGACGCGCTAACAAACTGGGCAGTTGAGGAAGCGAGCCAATCGCTTTCCACCCTGCCGCCAAGCCTACCCGTCACTCTGCAAAACCAAGTGACTCAATTACAACAAAACATTAACGACGTTGAAAATGACATTCAGCGTCTGGAAACGCTGCTCACTGAAATATCAACTCCACCTTTCACAGACTGGGCACAGCTACAAAAACAGATTAAGCAACGTCAAAAATTACAAACGTTCCAAGTCAAGTCCAATTATGTAACACCCGCCGATTGGCAAGCCAAAATTGAGGCAAAATTACAGGAATTCTCAACTCACATTCAAGAATTCCTTAAAAATAAAGCACAAACCTGCCATAGTCTCGCCGCAGTGCATGAATTTTACCGTGAATTCAATCGGTTGGATTTAAACGACGTTGATTTAGAAATCAAATGGTTTGAACACGCCCAAAACGCGTTTCAAACAGAAAACGACAACGAATTGAAAAAGGCCGCCTCTCCACAAGAATTAGAACAAATTCATCAACGCCTCTCGGCTGAAAAAGCCTCACTACCGGCTTGGCTCGCCGACTGGTTACAAAACCGTGCCGACGCCGTATCGGCCCTTATCAAACAATGGCCGACAATAAAAACCGGGGCAGACTTTGTCAGCGACGTTAACAGTTCAGTCGCACTGCCCGACGCATTCCAGCAACAACTTGGGGAATACCAACAGTTGTGGCAAAACTTGCAAAAGATTGAACAACAGATTGATCTCAAAAACGCGCCAACGGACAATGATTTTAAGAAGGCGACAAAGGATTTAGAATTCTTATCAACCAATCGTCCTGAACACCAATTCCTCCAAAAATTACTCGCCCTGGCGGAAACCAATCGCCAGCACTCTCGTTTTGATACGGCACTAGAACAATGGGATATCGACCACTTTTTAGAAATCTGTCGCGCAGCGACACCCAGCGAAACGGTGCTGCCCTATTTACAACTCGCTGAATCTGAAACAGAATCAGGCCTACTTGAAACGCTGAAAAAACTTGATGAGGCCCCTAAATTTTCTAATAGCCAACAAGCGACCGTGTGGTGGCAAGATTGGCACACTGCTATCAGCCAATTGCCTGAAAAGCGTGAATGGCCTGATCAATTTTCACAACAGTTAGAAAAAATCGCCACCGAGCGCAAACGCGCCTGGTTTGAAATACTAGACGCGCTACTCTGCGATCCCCAAAGCACGGCCCCTGTTTACGATGAAACCGCCAACACCTTAGAAAACTGGCGAAACTCGGCGGATGCCAATTTTATTAAATATTACAACAACTTGAAACGTCTCGCTTGGCAAAAGCACGCGACAGAATGTATGGCAGCCAAGAATTGGCAAGGGGCGCAAGACGCGTTAGCGCAGTTTAAAAACGCTGGCGGCGACAACAAAACCTTGGAACGATTAAACGTTCTGCTGAATGTCAGGCAAGCCGAAGCCGAAAGTCTTAACAAACTGGCTGACGTACTTTGGGAACAATGGCATCTCATCAACACTTATCTTCCATATGAAATTGGAGGTTTTTTATATAACACCATTCGATTCAGTTGGCAAAACAACGACACTGTGCGCTTGTCCACCCTAAGACAATTAGCGCGTGGACTTTCTCCAGAGCAACGCACAGCACCGTTGTTAACATTATGGCTAGATTGGCTAGAGATAGAACAAGCGTTAGCGGCGCCAGAAATCTCGCAAAAGACATTATCCAAATTCGTCAAACTGGTTTTTACTGATAACGGGCATGCCATACCTGACGAATTGCGCCCACCCTTAAAGCGACTGCTCTCGCACTGGCAAACGCCCCCCATTGATAAAGAGGAACGACAGAATAAGCGAGGGAAGATTTTATACGCATGGTTTTATAACGCCTGTCACCGTGTGCAACCGCCATTGATTCTCGAAGCCGTCGAACCCCTGACTCAATTGACTCAGCAAAGTGAACAAACCGCAGCGCGTACCAAGAATGATCTTGCCCAACTGACAAACATTTCAGACACCGACATAACCGACGCACAAACAACGCTCCAATCTGAAGTCGCACTCTGGCAACGCTTAGCAGATTACTCTAAACTATTGCCATTTCCACCGGCACATCAACCGCGTGCCCCCAACTCGTTGGATGAAACGAATGCCTTAGTCGAAAAGTTAGCACAAGTCAAGCAACAATTAGTTGAATTAGAAGACGCCGATTTGCGCGAAGCGCAACATAATCGTCAATTGATTAATATACAAGGCTTTATTAAAAAAGAACTACACGCCTTTGTTGTCTGCGATACGTGGTTAAGCCGCGCTAATGCTTTAGAACCGTTGACACGTCTGGCATTTTCCCTAAGCCAATTTAAAAAAGCAACGTGTTGCTTTGGCAGCGATGGCAGTGACAATGACGGCTGCGATGAACTCGATCCGTTGAATAAACGCGACTTGCTTGTCACAATGGGAAAATATTCGCTAGAGTTAATCCAAAGGTTTGAACACGCCAATGTCGTAGAGCGTGGGATGTGGCAACGTGTCAGTGAAGAATGTTGGACTTTAGTCTGTCAGGAAGGGGGTGTATTATTACCAGTGCCCGATAAACCGGATTTGCAGGAATTGCGCGATTTACTCCCGACACTCAATGATGAAGAACAAAAGTTCCGACAAGCATTAACTAAATTGGCTAACGAAGCGTCTCAGACTCATGTACCTGCTGGCGCTGAAATCAATGTCAACAAAGACAAATACCAAGCCTTTTTTGCCGCATTCCCAGAACACCCACCGCGCACACGTCGAAGCTATCGGCTTTTTGACAAAGAAATCCGTAAAGAACCTATGGCGACTTTACTAACACAACAACACAGTCAATCCAAATTACCCGATTGGGTCAATAAAGCGATTGGCAATGAATAACTACTACAAGGATTGTATATAATAAAGGATTTTAATTAATGGCTCTTTCAGGCTTTAAGCTTCAATTTTATCGAATTCGTTCATTGCGATAAAATTATAACTACAAGGATTGTATATAATAAGGGATTTTTTTAATTCTAAACACAAATAAATCCTTGCTTATATGCAATCCTTGTATAAATCCTTGCTTATATGCAATCCTTGTATAAATCCTTGCTTATATGCAATCCTTGTAGTAGTTAATAGGCATTGAAATCAAACTAGGATGCCATCATGTTATTACGATTATTAGTTTTAGTTATATTCCTTGTCCAAATGCCTTATGTATTTGGAAACGATGGACTTGATGTGGTTTTTATAATTGACCAATCAGCGAGTATGTCGGGTTCAGCATTACACCCGACAGCGAATGATAGGCACGAACACCGAATTTCCATCGTCAAAAATGTTGTCCATCGCCTTGCTGAACACGTTGAAGATACATCTCTGGTACACCGAATTTCAATCGTTGAATTTGGTAGCCGAGTCAATGTGCCCATTTCAAACTTGGAACTGAGCTACGATCCCAGCGCCCCAGCGGGGACAATGGCACGAAATGCCCTTTGGGAGATTCAGGCGTTTTTTAAATCGAGGGAGATGAACAATACCAACACGCCCAAAGGCATAAAAGCGACTTTGGCAGAATTTCGCAAATTGAGTGCCGCAAACACCAGCGGCGGAAAACGGCAACGCCAATTATTATTCATTACCGATGGACGGCCTCGTGTACGTCGTCCTGCTTTTACGGGGCGTTTAGTCCGTATGAGTCGCTTGTGGCGTGAGATAGAAAAAAATCATACTAACTTGGAAGATTGGGATATCACGCTGTGGGTGGTGGGACTGAATGATGCGAGTAACTACTGGGATAGCGGAGATGGCGTATTTTGGGAAAACCTGGCCGGGCGTGATAAAGCCAGTCTCGCTGAATCGTCTTTTCCCAATATACCCGCACGAGTACAAAAAATTGTCAGTCAGTGGTTTGGTATCAGAAGCGTAACACTAGCAGGAGCCGGAAATGCGTATTATTGCCGTCCCTACCTAAGCCGCATTGTTTTCAATGCCCATTTTAATAAACCAGGTGCGCCGTTAAAAGTCATCGATCCAAACGGTTTACCAATATCAGTCTCAGCCGGTACATCATCACGACGAGAAACATATATCCGCTTTGTCGAAAATGACCCTAAGCCGGGCACTTATTGGCTTACTCACAAAAACCTGAGGAGATTTTCTTACAAAATATTCGTCGAAGAAGAATTGCCCACCCTACAATTCCTTGGGCCTCTTCGCACGACTAACCAGAATGTCGAAACGAATATTGTTTTTAAAGTAATACAAGACGGGCGAGCATTGGATGTCTTACCCCGATGGCCGATAGATGCCAAAGTGACAATAACGGCCCCGTCAGGCAAAGTGCAAACCTTGCCAGCGACTTTTGAAGGCAATGGAAAATATGCTGCGGTTTGGAAACCGCTGGAAGAGGGTGAACATCTGTTTGATTTTCAAGGTTATTTTCAAGTGAATCACCATGGTGGAACCAAACAGTATGAGTTGTTGGACGACAGCGTGGCGCGTCATGCTGGCCGCGTCTTGGTAGTGGCATACACACCGCCTACTACTTCGCCAACAGGCCCAAAAACCTCAGTACCCGACACCGCGCTCTGGCTATACTTAGAAAATCCCGATCCTCAGGAAGGCCTGAGTGTTTGGCCGAGAACCGAGAAGGCCACCCTAAAAATGTCCCTTTACGAGGGAAACAACCGAGTGACGGCACTTAAGGATTTAGTGACTAAACCAGAGACTTGGTTAAGACTTGAAAAAATGGATAAATCCGGTATTCCGTTGTTGGAACTGCCGCTCAAAGTAGAAAACGGTTACTTTGTGGCGGATATTCCCATACAACTTGAAATATTCAAAGGAGAAGGTTGGTGGTATCCGGATAAACTTCATTTACAAGTAGTTGCCGAACCAAACCGATTACCAGAGGGCCGAGAACTCAACGGCATTTGGCTCCCTAAAGAGGTTGAAGACAAGCGATTAAACGCGAATCCAATGACAGTCGCGGATATTGACATAATATTTCATTGGTTATTGCGCGTTTTGATTGTGGGTTTGCTTATCCTGACACTGGGCATACCGGCATGGAAATTTGCGTCATTCTTATTGGCTTTGTTGAATATTAGTGGCGAAGACAAAGGCCGTACTGTCAATTTACTGATTTATGATAGCATGGACGATCCTGGCGCGGCGGCCGCTAAAAAAGTGTCCATCACCGGAAAAACTCGTCTCAAATTAGATCGACAAATTAGCGTGACAACAGAGAGCAAAACACTAATTGCCGACTATTTTCGTGTCAAACGCGAACCTAATAAGGGAGCGCCTCAAGTCACAGTACAATATCGTTGGCAAGGCGAACAGAAAACACATATCCTGATGTTATCAGGAAGATTCTGCAAAAACCTTGAAGGATTGCCTTCGGGTAACTACATGATTGCACTGGGTTATTAGTTATACATAATTACAAGGATTGTATATAATAAGGGATTTTTTTAATGGATATTTTATTTCAGGCTTTAAATAATAACTACAAGGATTGTATATAATAAGGGATTTTAATTAATGGCTATTTCAGGCTATCGAATTCGTACATTACGATTCATGAACGCAAAAAAATCCTTTATTATATACAATCCTTGTGGTTATAATTAAATCGAATTCGTACATTACGATTCAAGAACACAATCCTTGCTTATATGCAATCCTTGTAGTAGTTAATAGGCATTGAAATCAAACTAGGGAGACTATCATGTTATTACGATTATTAGTTTTATCTGTAATCCTGATCCAAATACCTTATGCAGTTGGAAACGATGGACTTGATGTCGTTTTTCTGATCGACCAATCAGCAAGTATGTCAGGCTCACAATCACACCCGACACCCAATGACAAACACGGACACCGAATTTCCATCGTCAAAAATGTCGTCCACCGCCTCGCGGAACAAGTTGAGAATACGTCGCAAGTACACCGAATTTCAGTCGTTGAATTTGGTAGCAAAATCCAAGTGCCCATTTCAAACTTAGAACTGAGCTACGATCCCAGCGCCCCACCGGGAACAACCGCACGAAATGCCGTTCGGGAGATTCAATCCTCATTGAAATCGAAAGAAATGAACAATACCAACACGCCCAAAGGCATAAAAGCGACTTTGGCAGAATTTCGCAAGTTGAGTGCCGCAAACACCAGCGGCGGAAAACGGCAACGCCAATTATTGTTCATTACCGATGGACGGCCTCGTGTACGTGGTCCCGCTTTTTCAGGGCCCCTAATCCATATAAACCGCTTATGGCGTGATATAAAAAATCAAGCACCAGACTTGAAAGATAAGGGCATAACGCTGTGGATAGTCGGACTCAACGATGCCAGTAACTATTGGAATGGCGGAGATGGCGTATTTTGGGAAAATATGGCCGGTTACGATAAAGCACGTCTTGCCAACACCTCTTTCCCCAACATAGCCACGTTGGTACAAGACATTGTAGGAAAATGGCTAAACGTCAATACTGTCGCATTAGAAACCGACGAATATCATAGCCGTCCCTACCTAAAACAGATTGTTTTCAGTGCCCACTTTAATAAACCAGGGGCACCGTTAAAAATCATCGATCCAAACGGCTTAGCAATACCCGTCTCGGCCGGCACCTCACAACGGGAAATGTATGCTCGCTATGTTGTCGATAACCCAACACTCGGCACTTATCTGATTAAAAAAACCCGTGGCTTTATTTACAAAGTCTTCGTCGAAGAAAAATTGCCCACCCTACAATTCCTGAGGCCGCTTGGCACGACTAACCAAAATGTCGAAACGAACATTGTTTTTAAAGTGATACAAGGCGGACGAACATTGGACGTGTTACCCCAATGGCCGATAGATGCCAAAGTGACAATAACGGCCCCGTCTGGCAAAGTGCAAACCTTGCCAGCGACTTTTGAAGGCAATGGAAAATATGCCGCGGCTTGGAAACCGCTAGAAGTCGGAGAACATCAGTTTGATTTCCAAGGTTATATCACCG
Source organism: Candidatus Parabeggiatoa sp. nov. 2 (assembly GCA_002085445.1). Classification (GTDB taxonomy): domain Bacteria; phylum Pseudomonadota; class Gammaproteobacteria; order Beggiatoales; family Beggiatoaceae; genus Parabeggiatoa. Next base: position 4,227 of record NBMI01000104.1, on the reverse strand, counting down.
TGAACACTAACAAAGGCGCTAAACAATACAAATTGGTAAACGATAGCGTCGCACATCATGCCGGCCGCGTCGAGGTAATCGCATACACACCTTCCCCTAATGCGCCGTCAACAAATACACAAATGCCCAACACCGCGCTCTGGCTACGCCTAGAAACACCCAAACCCCAAGAAGGCCTGACGATTTCACCGATGGCCGAAAAGGCGACCATAAAAATGTCTCTTTACGAGGGAAACAACCGAGTGACGGCACTTAAGGATTTAGTGACTAAACCGGAGACTTGGTTAAGACTTGAAAAAATGGATAAATCCGGTATTCCGTTGTTGGAAGTGCCGCTCAAAGTAGAAAACGGTTACTTTGTGGCTCAACTTCCCATACAACTTAACATAGGCAATGGCGAAGGCTGGTGGTATCCCGGCCAACTTCACTTACACCTGGTTGCACAACCCAACCAATTACCAGAAGATCGGAAACTCAACGGCATCTGGCTCCCGAAAGCAGTAGAAGACAAGCGATTAAACGCTAATCCAATGACTGTCGCATTTATTGAGATAAACTTGTCTTCATGGTTATTATTCTTGATTGGGGTTGTGCCGGTTCTGGTGCTAGGTGTACCGATATTGTTCACTTTGCTAATCCTTGTGCCTAAATTGAATATCCGTAAAGAAGACAAAGGCCGTACCGTCAATTTACTGATTTATGATGGCATGGACGATCCTGGCGCGGTGGCCGCTAAAAAAGTGCCCATCACCGGAAAAACGTCTCTCAAGTATGATGGACAAATTCGCGTGATGACAGAAGGCAAAGCGATGGTTGCCGAGTATTTTCGTGTCAAACGCGAATCTAACCCAACCTCACCTCAAGTCATCGTAGAATATCGTTGGCAAGGTGAACAGAAAACACACATCCTGATGTTGTCAGGAAGATTCTGCAAAAACCTTGAAGGACTGCCTTCTGGTAACTACTTAATTGCACTGAGTTATTAGTAATCAGTGATCAGTTATCAGTTATCAGGAGTCCAAACTTTAGTTTGGCAGGAGGAGTACAACGGATGACGTGGATAAACGGATTATTTTTTATTCGTTTATTTCCCAATTCGTTGTACTCATCAAGAATGGACAAAACTTATCTGAACAAGTGTACAACGGATGACGGGCCGATAAACGAATTATTTATCAGAGCCTTGTGACTGGGCAGTTTGATTTCAAACCTCAAAATCCCCAATTGATTATTAAGGACGAACTCTTGTGCAAGTCAATAAACTGCTAAGTGCTAAGTTCCTGAAACACCGAAACTTTGTACTGAGCGAAAAATGGTAGAAACTGTCCAAGATAAATCTTGGACTCCAGATAAATATTGAGAGCAGATCACTGAATTGAACAGTGATAACTGATAACTGATAACTGATAACTGATCACTGAACTAGAGGTAAAAATGTATTATTTTGAAAATTTTAAAGGATTTACTCACGCTAAACTTGATTTATTCAAACCTTTGACGATACTGATTGGTCCAAATGGATCAGGCAAAAGTAATCTGATTGAAGCCATTGAATTGTTGTCATTTATTGCCAGGGGCGGATCACTACCTGAAATCACGGAATTGGGTAGAGAGGGTCAATTAGAAATCCGTGGTGGCTTGCCCTCTTGCGCTCGAAATGGACAAGACGCATTTTCTATGGGAATCGACACCAAAGACTTTTCCTATTCAGTAAAAGTACAAACCAAACCCAATCCTAAAATCGTCACAGAAAAGCTCCATCGGCTGATAAAGAAATTCTCAACTCGGTATCGGCTTATAAATCAGTTCTTTCTCAATACCACCCGGTTGGAATACGAAGCGACGATTGGATTGAAATCAGTGAGAGGCTTCTCAATCCACCCTTTGTTTTTGAGCCTAATCCCAAACTGATGCGTCAATATGAACAAATGGGTAGTCCCAGACTTGCCAAGAATGGGGCCAATCTATCGGCCGTCTTATTTGATTTGCACCGCCACGACATTTTAGGACGATTACTCAACTGGACAAAGCAACTACCCAATGAACCTTATCAAGACTTTGATTTCGATATCACTAAATACAATAGTGTCATGTTCGGCCTAAAAGAAGGCCACGACAAACACTCAGTGGGAGCCAATCTGTTATCTGATGGCACACTGCGTAGTTTAGCGATATTAACGGCCCTTGAAACGGTGGAACCGGGATCGCTTGTCATCATTGAAGAATTTGACAATGGATTACATCCGAGTCGAATTGATGCCCTAATCAAAGCGATTTTGGACTGTTGTCACCGTCAATCTCTTAACGTTTTAGTGACAACTCACAATCCCGCCACGCTCAACGCGTTACCGCCTGAACTAGATGGTGTCGTATTATGTACCGGGGACAAACTGATGAGACTTTATGATTTGCCGCGTTGCCCAGAATTACTTGAACGTGGACAACTCGGTGAATTAGTGACACGCCGCGTGATTGACCAATATTTAGTTCCCCATTTTGAACAAGAACGCCAAAAAGAGGCTTTGGAATGGCTAAAAAATATTCCTTAACTAATACTATCTTAGTAATAGATACAAGTTATCTGTTAGAGCTTTTTGGAGTCCCCGGATATTCAGAAAAAAACGCCATACGTGAAATCCGAAAACGCCATGAAAATGCCATTAAAGACAAAGCGATGCTTTTTGTACCACTACCCTGTCTTTTTGAGTTAGGTAATCATATTGCTGATGTACGTGATGATACACGCCGCCAAGAACTAGCCAATTTATTTGTTCAGAGCATTAAAACCAGTGTAGAAAAAAGTATGCCTTGGACAATTACGCCACCAGCGATTGCGATTGAAGATTTACCAAAATTATTGGAATATTTTGCCAACCATTCCGTCGTTCAATGCAAGGGTAGTAAATGTATTGGTTTAGTGGACACCTCTACCGTTCTTCAAGCACAACGTTTAAAAAACGAACGTAAAAGCCTTGGTTATCAGGTGCATATTTGGACGAAAGATAAGAGATTAAAAGAACATGAACCTGACCCAGAAAACAATCCCTTTTTGGGCTGAATTTCGTGTTACAACGCAATTTGCGTATTGTATCCAAAGCTAAAGCTTTGAATCACTCGGCATTCAAATGCAATAAAATGTTGAAACAAGTATGAACAAAATTGACATCCATAAAGCAAGGTACTCAAAATGTACTACCCATTCCCAGGGATGGATCCCTATTTAGAAAACCCAGCCTTATGGGCTGAAGTACATCATCGCTTAATTGTAGCAATCGCCAATGCGATAGAAGAATCTTTATCTTCTCAATATCGAGTCGCGATTGAAAAACGCATCTATCGGATTAATTCGCAAGAGGCTGTTTTTGTAGGCATTCCTGATGTCACTATTTTATCTCAAGACTCACCCACTGAGCCGACACAAGAAGAAGTAGCGATTGCCTCAAAGTGCGAACCGGTTACAGTAACAATACCAATGTCTGAAGAAGTGAGGGAAGGTTATTTAGAAATTCAAGAAGTGACAACCGGTGAAGTCATCACCGTGATTGATATCCTTTCTCCCAAAAACAAACGCCCCGGAGAAGGACGTAAAGCCTATAAACGTAAACTACAACAAGTATTGGAAAGTTTCACGCACTTTGTAGAAATAGATTTGCTCAGGAATGGAAAACCGACTTCATTATTAGGTAAAATGCCATCAACAAATTATCGAATTTTGGTCAGTCGAGAATACGAACGCCCTCGCGCTCAGTTGTACGCTTTCAGTGTGCGGGATGAAATCCCTGCGTTTCCCGTACCTTTACAGCCGGGAGAAGCCGAGCCGATTGTTAAATTGCAAACCCTGTTAAAAAAAGTCTATAAGCAGGCACGCTATCACTTAACAATAGATTATCATCGTCAACCCATACCACCGCTTCAGGCAGAAGACGCAAAATGGGCGAAGACGCTATTGCGAGAAAATTAAGGAGTCCAAACTTTAGTTTGGCAGGAGGAGTACAACGGATGACGGGCCGATAAACGGATTATTTTGTCAGAGCTTTGTGATTGTGCGGTTTGATTTTAAACCTCAAAATCCCCAATTGATTATTAATGCGAATTAAGAGTTAAATAGATTTGAATGATTTCAGAGAGCCAGGTAGCCCCCAGGGGCGTTGCCCCTGGCTTTAATAATACTTACCGAAGGGGCTAGGTTTTAAATTAAAACGGGGGAGATATTAATACTTGAAATCA
>NBMI01000103.1 GCA_002085445.1 Candidatus Parabeggiatoa sp. nov. 2 | reverse complement strand
TATTAATTATTAATTCCCCCTTCAGGGTTGAAGCCTTTTTAATAATAATTAATTGTTAATCATTAATTATTAATTATTAATTCCCCCTTCAGGGTTGAAGCCTTATTGCTTACCCCTGAAAATCAAGTCCATTTGACGACAAGAACTCTTTTGGAGAGTACCATCAGTGAAGCGGACTCCCAACCCCAATAGACGCACAGGTATAGCCCGTCGAGAAAAACCGAGGTGTAATAGCGAATTAAATTCCTCCAAGCAAAGGTTTTTGGCTGTTTTTTGTACTGTCGTCATGGTGAAATCAGCAAATTTTAATTTAAAAAAAATCGTCTTAATTTGTTTATATTCGTTGCCTTCTGTCTTTTCTAATCGGGAGATAACTTCAGAAAATAGACTCACTAACTCGCGCTGACAATCCTGTAGCGTCGTTAAATCCAGCACAAATGTTCTTTCTGCACTAAGAGATTTACGCTTTTGATGGGGATTTACCGCCCGTTCATCAATTCCCCGTGATAGCTGAAATAAACTATGCCCAAACTTACCGAAATGTCGAACAAGTTCAGAAAGTGGCTGTTGTCGTAAATCTGCACAAGTCTGTATTCCCATTTGCAGAAGCTTTTGTGCAGTCACCTTGCCGACTCCAAAAATCTTATTGATGGGTAATTGCTTTACAAATTCCTCTACTTGTGCCGGCGCGATGACAAACTGCCCATTCGGTTTATGCCAGTCGCTGGCAACCTTAGCAAGAAACTTGTTTGGTGCGATGCCAGCAGAAGCAGTCAGGTGCTGTTTGTTATAGATGAGACGACGAATTTCTTCAGCAATAAGAGTTGCACTACCGCGATGATGGGCAACATTAGTGACATCCAGATAAGCTTCATCCAAAGATAGAGGTTCTATAATATCCGTAAACTCTGTAAAAATTTCTTGAATGGCTGCTGAGACGGCCTGATATTTTGGAATATTGACTGGAAGTATAACTAAATTTGGGCATAATCGCAGTGCATACCCTGAAGGCATGGCAGATCGAATGCCATATTTGCGTGCTTCATAATTACAGGTACATAGCACTCCACGCTGATTTGGATTGCCACCGACTGCAACAGGCAGCCCAGATAAACTCGGATTATCTCGTATTTCAATAGCAGCATAGAAACAATCCATATCAACATGGATTATTTTTCGTGTTAAGGAAGACAATTTGATGATATCCAGTATTTGACTAATGAAAACTTAAAACGCCCAAGGATTGTATATAAAAAAGGATGGATTTATTTGCGTTCATTTATCTTTTGAACAAATTCGATAAAATTGAAGCCTAAAGCATGAAATAAAATATCCATTATTTAAAATTAAAAATGATTAAATCAAAAGTCGATAATTTTGCTATGAATTTTCCTGAGTACCGGAGAATTTTTCTACTGTCATTTGGTAAGAAATCTGAGCTTCAATGAATTCAATAAAATTTCCACAATCAATGAATTAAATAAATTGTCCGCGGCAAAGTTTGACTATAAAAAATGGTTTTATGGCCCACAAACCAGTGCTAATAACCATACAAAAATCAGGGTAAAAATGAGTCCACTCGATGATAAAGTTTTATCAAACGCCCAAACGCCCAAGGATTTTTATAAAAACGGATTTTTTCGCTAATTTATCCCAATGAACAAATTCGATAAAATTTAAGCTTTCCAACATGAAATCAACTCTTTCATTAATTGATTAGCGATTCAATCAGCATAAAATAGATTGAACAACAAGTTGACTGACGTTATTTTATGCTCGTTTCGATAATCCCTTATTATATACAATCCTTGTGCATTGTCAGACTAAAAACTTAGCGAATAAAATCCCTTATTATATACAATCCTTGTGCATTGTCAGACTAAAAGCTTAGCGAATAAAATCCCTTATTATATACAATCCTTGTGCATTGTCATTATCCGCCCTTCACTAATCAGGAGTCTCAAAGCTTTAGCTTTGAGCATCGGGGCGTTTTTTCTTGCCAACGCCGGTATCAAAACGACTATTGCGTTTATTTGTTGCCACGTCCCTTAAGCCTCACAATTTTGTCGCTGCTACATCTAAGTCAAACGTGCGAAAAAATTGGGCTAATTAGGGATGCCGCAGAAAATAATAGACGCACGTCCCTATAAAGGAGTCTCAAAGCTTTAGCTTTGAGCATACCGGCTCCTTGATAACTATTTAGGCGGAGCATTTCTAAAAAGCCCGCAGATATACGTTCCGTATCAATTGGAGACGAAAATATGGTTTATACCAAAAAACATCCGGCCTTACTCATCATAGGCATTTTCATGGTGGCGTTGGGCGCACTGGTCGATTTTGGCCTAATGGATGGGGTTATCAGCTATCTAGCTATTAAAAAACATCTTGCCGAGATAACGACACTACCCTATATATTTGGTAGCGTTGCCATTGTTGTAGGGTTATGGCATCTTTTTGGCGAACACAAAGAAGGCCATCTGGACTATTATTTGTCCACTGTCGCGGGGGTTGTTTTTATATTGTTGATTGCGATGGTAGTTCGCTGGTTTGCGGCCCCTTTTATCGCGGTATTAAGCAAGTCTATGGGGCCGGTGATGGGCGCTAAATACCTGCATGAAGTGTTTGGCCTTAATTACATTGTGCTAGGCATTCTGACCGGCATTATTATTGTCAACTTTTTCAAGGTGCCCAGTTGGGCCGAAAATGGTGTGCGCTTATCCCGTTTAGGACTCAAGACGGGCGTGGTTTTACTGGGCACATTGTACAGTCTCGCCGAATTACAACAGTTAGGCGCTTTGTCTATCGTGATGGTAGGGTTTTTTGTTTTGGGTTCAGTGGGCTTGGTGTTATGGATGGGCGCACGGCGCAATATCCCTAATTCGATGGGCGGCGTACTCTCGGCCGGTATGGGTGTCTGTGGTGTTTCGGCCACCGTCGCGGCGGCACCGGTGGTGCAAGCCAAATCGGTGGAAATCGCTTACACCATCGGCACGATTCTACTTTGGGGCGTAGGTTCTATGTTTTTGTTCCCAATCATTGGTAACATACTTAATCTGGGACACGTCCAATTTGGCGCTTGGGCGGGAACGGGTATCCTCAATTCGGCGCAAGTGGCCGGGGCCGCGCTCGCCTATCAGCCAGACGGCATTGAAACCCTGAAAGTGGCCGAAATCTTTAATATTACTCGTGTGCTAATCTTGCCTATTATTGTGGTATGGCTGGCAGTGTGGTATGTCAAGCGCGAGGAAAGTGCGCCTGGTGTCAATATTGCTCAGGTGGCCTTTCAGAAATTTCCCGTTTTTGTGGTGGGCTTCCTTTTGATGTTTGCCCTGTCTTCTACGGGTATTTTTTCGCCGCCCAATCACTACAAGGGCAAATATTTTGATAATGACATTCCCGCAGAAAAACTTTTGACAGAGCAAGCCCTCACCACGCTGAAGAATGAACAACAGAAAGTGCAACGGGCAGCCCGTCAGGCCGCCTTGGCGCGTTTGATTGAGAATAAAAAGCTGATGTCCATTGAAGATGACAACACCTTGCGTGGCTTAATCAATGCGAAGGTTCTGTCCAAAGAAGCCAATGCCGTTTTAAAAAAGGCGCATAAAGCTGTCCGCCATACGGCCGAGAAAATCAAGAAGTTCCGCCAGTTTATCGTTTGGTTATTTGCATTTGGTTTAACCGGGTTAGGCATGCAAATTACATTCGCTTCGATAAAACAAGCCGGTGGACAACCACTGGTTATCGGTGGCGTAGTGGGGACTATCAAGGCCGTGTTGTCCCTTATTGTTGTAGTACTGTTTGTACATGAAACAATTTAAGGCAGGAGTCCAGTTTGGCAGTCGTCCAAACTAACGTTTGGCAGGAGTCCAAACTTTATACTCGATGATCAAGTTTTTGATGGTTAGTGCTTGGGGATAAATCCCCAAGTGCTTGGGGATAAATCCCCAAGCTAAAAGCTCAAGTCTGCTAAAGCAGACTAACTCTGGCGTTCGTTCCAAACTTGATCATCAAGTTATAGATTTTCAGATAATTAATTTAGTCTCCTTTAGGAGACTTGAGCTTTCAGTTGGCTTTTTAGTTTGGCAGCGAGATCATCCGTTGTACTCTCACTATAATTTGAGGCATATTTCACCATGTCTGAAGAAGCAAAAAACACCGAAGAAAAACCCGAAGAAAAACAAAAATCCCATCGTGGCTCTGCCCTGACTATTTTCAAAAGCGATAGACATGAGGATTGGATGGCGCTCGTGCTGTCTCTGTTAATCGCGTTGGGAGTCTATTTTTTTGTGGACTAAAATGGTAACAAGGAGTGCAAGCTAGCCTTGCACTCTGAAGCTGACAATTGATATGTTTTACACACACCTCCTGTTAGCCAGCCACGGTACGCCGGGTGCTTGCGCGGCCGAGGTGGCGGCCTTCAATCTGTGCAACCCTGATGCCACCTTACATCATCTGATTGTTGTGCCCGATTTCTGGAAAGGTATGTTAGGAGACGATTGGCTGAATAACGCCATTACCCAAATTCAGTATGGGAAATATGTGGAATGCGAATTAGAAAAAGAAATTCAGGCCAATGTAAACCGCGTCAGTGCGGAAGCTAAGGCGCGAAAGCTTGCCTATAGTTATGAATTTCTGCTAGGCAAACCGGCTGAATGTTTGCTCAAAGTTGCTAACCATTCCCGCTTTGATTTGGTAGTAATAGGTTCACCTCGCCCCAAGAATAAAGAAGGCCTAAAATCGCGTATGCACTGTGAGACGTTGCTACGCGGTTTATCTATTCCACTGCTTATCATTCCTTATCCTGACGAAGTCTAATTAACAATTAACAATTAACAATTAACAATTCACAATTACACTTAACAATTCACACTTAACAATTCACAATTAACAATTAACAATTAACAATTATATAATGCTTCCACTTCCAAGCGAAGACGCTGCTTGGGTGCGCGTTGCCACGCCCTTGTCGGCCGAGATGTTGCGCGAGTTTTGCCATGATTTGGAGCGTCTCTATCGCATTAATCCGATGTTGGAATTTGCCGATTGGCAGCAACTCGGCCCTAACCACTACTATTTACGGGCCAATAATCTCAGCAATGGCCAAGAAATAGCCACCGAACTCCACCTAAAGGAAACCGACGATGGTTTTAAGATAACCTATAGTGAAGGACTCAAGTCTGCGACGATTATTAGAATTGAAAAGGACACCGAAGGCACAGCCCTTATTCTTATTGACGACTATAGTGGATTGCCAGAGGCGGAACGTACCAACCGCTTGGCCGAAGTTGACCGTAGTTTAGAACATTGGGGCCGTGATTTGTACCGCTACCTGCACAACTGGCAACGCTGGTTTTGGTTTCCGCCCTATCGTTGGTATATGCGCCGCGTCTGGCAGCCAATGAAACCTTCGGCACGGCGGATTGCTTATATGCTAATTGTTATGACATTGTTTGAGTTAGTCGCGTTTTTAGTCATAGTGGGCTTATGGGTGTTTTAGTGCAAATTAAGAATGAAAAATGAAAAATGAAGAATGAACAAAGATAACATTTCGTTTCGATTTCTGTTTCGAAAAGCCCCAACGGGGCGATATTAATATAGCCAGTGTAACTACCTGGAAATCCAAGTTATGCCCACGTTGAGTATAATATTAAACTTTAATAACACGCCCCGATCGATCTCATAGAAAAGCCCCAACGGGGCGACATTAATATAGCCAGTGTATCTACCTGGAGGGAAGGAGGGAAGCTAACAAAACCCTTATTTTCGGACAACTCTAAAATACAATCCTTGTAGTTATTGAAAAGCACCCGAAAATGGGAATGCGCCCTCAATAACGGATAACTGATAATGGAAACCATCACATTCAAAAAATCGCTTAAAAAGGGCGAAGATTCTTCCAGACAATTTAAAGAGAATCTAAGCAGTATTGATAAACTAGCGGTTGAAATCTCGGCTTTTGCTAACACAAATGGCGGCGACATTTATCTTGGTGTTGATGATAATGGCGTTATTAAAGGTTTATCCCGTGACGACATTAAACGTTTAAATCAATGGATTTCAAGTGCCACATCACAGAAAATTGAGCCACCGATATTTGTGCAAACAGAAATTGTTTTAAGTGATGAAAAGACGATTATGATCATCACCGTTCCAAAAGGCAACAATAAACCTTATAGCGTCAATAAAACAACAGAATTTTGGGTCAAAAATGGAGCCGACAAACGGCGAGCCAGCCGTGACGAATTGTTTCGGTTAATGCAATCTTCTAGTCGTTTACATGCAGACGAGATGGAGGCTGGTGTTGAAATAGGTTCTTTCGATTTTTTCTATTTTGCTGAGTTTTATCAAATGGTTTACGGAGAAACATTGGATGATATCACTCTTAGCAAAGAGCAACTGCTAAACAATTTAAAGCTGGCTAAAGACAAGCATTTGACATTAGCAGGCTTACTGTTATTTGGTAAACAGGTTGAATTAATTAAGCCCCAATTTGGTATCAAAGCGACTGGCTATATCAATGACGATGAATTTTGGGATAAAGAAGACATTGGCGGCAAACTCCTTGAACAACAGAAAAAAGGCGTCGATTTCATTTTACGCAACCTAAGACGTCGTCAAACCGACAATGATTTTAATTCGCCTGGCGAACTGGAAATTCCAGTGCTGGCGGTGAAAGAAGCGGTTGCTAACGCCCTGGTACATCGGGATTATTTTCTCAATTCTTCCATATTCATCAATATTTTCACTGATAGAGTTGAAATTGTCAGTGCTGGGCTATTACCAAACACGCTCACTGTTGAAAGCATCAAATTGGGTATTCACATTGAACGCAACCCGATTATCCTGTCATTTATGGCAAAATTTCCAGAAACAGGTTATACCGGGCGAGGCAGCGGTATTCCTAGAATGTTGCGATTATGTCAAGAAAAAGCTGTGCCATTGAAACTGATTAATGATACAGATCGTAACCAGTTTAAAGTCGTCTTTTATCGCCGGAAAGCAGGAGTCTAGGAAGGCAGGAGTCCAAGAAGGCAGGAGTCCAAACTTTAGTTTGGCAGTCGTCCAAACTTGAGTTTGGCAGGACTCTAGCAAGCGTAGGTAGAGCGAGAGCGAAACCCACCGCCCTAAACTACAAGGATTCGTTATAACAACGGATTAAAAACCTCTGCACGACGTCCAAGATAAATCTTGGACTCCTGCTAAACTACAAGGATTCGTTATAACAACGGATTAAAAACCGTAAGAACTTGCTAGGATTGCGCCGGAAGGCCGGAGTCCAAGAAGGCCGGAGTCCAAACTTTAGTTTGGCAGTCGTCCAAACTTTAGTTTGTTTGATTGGAGTCCAAACTTTAGCTTGGCAGGACTCTAGTTTGGCAGTCGACTATTTTTTCGTTGCTCTTTATCCATTATTACCCATTCCCCATTACCAATTACCCATTTTTCATTTGCTGTCCAAACCTGAAGGTTTGGACTCCATCTGGGGGCCAGGGTGCAACAGAACTGTCGCTAGAATTCTTGGGTCGATTTTTTATTATGTCCAAACCTGAAGGTTTGGACTCCATTTGGGGGCCAGGGTGCAACAGAACGGTTGCTAGAATTCTTGGGCCGAGTTGTTATTATATCCAAACCTGAAGGGTCGGTATCGGCACCATAACTCCGCAGTACAAACTGGACGTGAACGGCACCATTCGAGGCAACAACGTCAGCCCATCCGATCTGCGCCTCAAGCAAAACATCCAGCCGCTTGAAAACCCCCTCGCCAAGGTTGAGCAACTGCGCGGTGTCAGCTTCGAGTGGAAAGAGCAAAATGCCGGCAGACAAATCGGCATGATTGCACAAGAAGTGGAAAAGGCACTGCCTGAATTAGTCTCCACTGACGGCGAAGGTTATAAATCCATAGCCTACGACAAGATGACTGCCGTACTGGTTGGCGCCGTCAAAGCGCTGAAGGCCGAAAACGAAGCCCTGAAGGCCGAAAACGAAGCACGAAAGGCCGAAATGGAAGCCCTAAAAGCCTTCATATGTAAAGATGCCCGCCAGAAAACCTTTTGCCAGTAAACCATTGACAAAACATCTTCCGTTTTCAAAACGGGAGAGTTATACTAATGAAAAATGAAAAATGAAAAATGAAAAATGAAAAATGAGTTATACTTACCATTCGCTTAATAAAAAACTCAAAAGCTTCATTCTAGTTTCTAAGTCAATCATCAAGTTAGATATTAAGCCTCTTTTTGAAGTTGTTTGACTCATCTAACTGGGAGGGTTTTTGGGGGAAAATCCCGGCTGAAAAATGATCACCCTAAATAAGGCATTAAAATTGCATTTTAAACAATCTTTTATTTATCAAGACGATATAAATTAAAGTTGTTATGATTTTATTGAGCGAATGAAGAGTATATATATCGTGATGTAATCTTTTCATTTTGCATTTTGCATTTTGCATTTTGCATTATAAAATGGAGAACGGTCATACAAGTCAATCTTGTACTCCGTTAACAAATCATGTACAAAAAACCTATCATCATTTTGCTCTCAATGGCGGGATTCTTTCTCGGTGGCTGTTCAGAACGATTCAATAGGGCAGCTTATAACACGCTTCAATATAGCCACTGTCCTGAAACGGAAGCAGTACCCAATTGCATGTATGAAAACCGACAACAATGCTGGCAAAACGAACCCGTAGCTGATTGCGAAATCTATCCAGACTATGACACTTACCAAGCCGAGAGAAAACGTGTTCTCGAAGATGAAAGATGAAAGCAAAGCGCTATAGATAGAATTGTGGAACAGATACTGGTTATTAACACATCCGATGTTTAGCAAACATCGGATGTGTTTTCCAATTAGGCTTACTAAATTATTATGGGTGTGTCCCACTTATCCGACAGACTTTGAGTTGTCTTGCCACTTTAAAGGTAAGGTTTCTTTAAAAGGCGCGGTTTTCTTTCTTGATTTGGTAAGCTTTTGTTAATGGCTTACCATAAAATCAACTAAAAATTATAAGTCTTTGTTCATGATGAAAAATTAAAAAGACTAAGGTGTCAAACATAAGCGGGTTTTTTTAGGGCCAGGTTGGCGAATGATTTGATTGATGGCCCTTTGAAAAATGAAAAATGAATTTTTATAAGTCTTTGTTCATTCTTCATTCTTCATATTTAAATTTTTTTATAAGTCTTTGTTCATTCTTCATTCTTCATTCTTCATTCTTCATTTTTCATTTTTCATTAGTATACCAATTACCGCTAAGAACGTTTGCCACGCACTTGATAATTGCTGATAAATTTCACGATTTCTTGATAAGGCAATTTATCCAATTCACCAAACGTCTCTAGTGCCAGTGTCACTAAAGCGTCAATATCTGCCACCCGTTGTGCCTCCGCTTGTTCCGAAACAAGCACCGCTTGCAAGCCAAGTAGTCCACCGCATTGAACTTTCATGGCCTTCGCGTGAGGTTGTGGCCCCTCCAAGCGCGGCTGTTTTAAGGCAAACCGAGCATTTTGGTATAACTGTTCAAGCAGGAGGGCGCACCGCTCTTGCGCTGTTGGTAAAATACAAGCAGCCGCTTCACGTTCAGCAATATTCAAACGCTGGAAATTGGCACAACCACAGCGACTGCTGAGAACGGCCTTTTCAAAAGGGCAAGGGCATTGATTAAGTCTTTCGCGGGCTTGTTGAAATTCCTGTTCATCCATCTTACTCGTACCGAGACGTTTTTTTAAACATACAAACTCAATAGGCGTTTTTAACTATTTTATTTTAAAAGTAAAGCCAATACGTCCAAACCTTCAGGTTTGGACTCCAGGGGTTTGGACTCCAAGGGTTTGGATTCCAACTGGGGTGCGTTTTTAGCTAGAGATTTTCAGATCATTAATTATTTAGTCCCCTTTAGGGGACTTTCGCTTTCAGCCAACTGCTTTAGCTGTTGGCTGCCAAACCAATTAATTTTCTGAAAATCGCTATTTTATTTTAAAAGTAAAGCCAATACGTCCAAACCTTCAGGTTTGGACTCCAGGGGTTTGGACTCCAAGGGTTTGGACTCCAACTGGGCAGCTATTTCCACAACTTGATGGTTTTGTCTTCGCTTCCTGAAGCGAGAAGTTTTCCGCCATCCGGTTTTCCGCCATTCGGTTTGAAGGCTACCGTCAAAATATGTCCCCAGTGTCCTTTTAAGGTGCGGAGTACTTTGCCCGTCTTCACATCCCACAACTTGATGCTTTTGTCTAAGCTGCCTGAAGCAAGGAACTTTCCGTTAGGGCTAAAGGCCACCGTCATCACGGCCGAGCGATGCCCTCTCAAGATACGAAGTACTTTACCCTCCTTCACATCCCACAGCCGGATGGTTCTGTCTAAGCTGCCCGAAGCAAGGATTTTTCCGTCTTTAGTGAAAGCGACAGTATTTAACCAACTTCTATGCCCTCTGAGGGTGCGTATTTCTTTGCCACTCCACACATTCCACAGTTTAATGGTTTTATCCCAACTGGCGGTGGCGATAATATTGCCTTTGGGGCTAAAAACAATAGAAGGTACATTGCGCCTATGTCCTTTCAATGTGCGTATTTTTTCGCCCGTTTCCACCTTCCACAAATGGATTTTTCTATCCCAACTGGCTGAGGCGATAAGGCTGCCATTGGGACTGAAGGCAATAGAGGTGACGGAATTATCATGTCCGCGCAGAGATTTCTGTTTTCGGCCGGTTTTCACATCCCACAGATTGATGGTTTTGTCTTCACCGCCCGACGCGAGCATTTTTCCATTCGGGCTGAAAGCCAGAGAAGTCACCCAAAAATTATGTGCTTTAAAAGAGTGAAGTATTTTGCCGGTACGCACTTCCCACAGCTTGATGGTTTCGTCCTCACTGCCGGAAGCGAGGATTCGCCCGTTGGGGCTAAAGGCAATCGAAGTGACATTGCGCTTATGTCCCCTCAAGGTGCGTGATACTTTACTGGGTAAGTCTTGTGAAGATGCCGATTTGGACGAAACAGAATCTGCTAAGGCGTTATACTCCCCAAGGCACAGACACACCGTTAAAACAATGGAGATCGTTATCTTGAAGTCAAGTTTGACATATCTCATATAATAATTACCTCGTAATAGAAACCCAAGTTGCCACGAAATGGCCCTATAGACGAAAGGAAAATGAAGGTTTTTTTTCTCACCCACACTTTCCCGCTCCCCTCAACGGAAAGAGCGTAAGTGCTTGGAAAAATTAAATTAAATGTCCATGTACTTATCCCCTTTCTGAAACTTCAAAGGTTAGGGTGAGGATATGCAATAATTAGACTACTTTTTTCTATAGAACAAAAGGGCCGTTTGCAACAGGCTGAACAAACTATATTTTTTCTCTCTCATATTTTCTTTAACTTGCTGAACGCTGGCTAAAATGTCATCGATGAGTTGCTCAATTTTCTGAGGTTGGACATTCCCATGCTTATCTTCTTGAGTTAGAATCAGTGTTCCCCTTTTTCCGCCACCTTGCTCGTAAGGCAAAATCTGTTGCTGACGATACCAGCTTAATTTATTTTTCCATTGCTGCCGAGAGGGTGGCCTAGTCAATCGACGTAGATGTTCCCAATAGAAAACCAGCCCGAGTTCTTCATCGATAAAGGTGAAAGAAGGATAGTAGATTTGGCCTTTTGCAATCAGTGGCAGTTCATATTTGTAGTTAATTCCCTTTTGATACAAAAAATCAGCGATAATAATTTCTGATTGAGAATGCACTTTATCACCACGAAGTGTTTGATAACGAATACCGCCTTCCAAAAAAATTTTTTTAATAAACGTTTGACTCTTTTCCCAAGCCGGGTTGAGCCGATTAATAAATTCAATAACGGCGGGATCATTAGTCGTTAACTGATTATTGTCTATTGAGAAATGCTTTAAATTAGAAAGCGTTGTCAAAAAAGAAGGTATAATGCCACTGAGTTGATTATTATGCAAACAAATCCACTCCAAATTTTTCCGCTCATCAGTATTGAAAAGACTTTGAGGTAAAGAAAAATCAGGAATATTTCCACAGAATTGGTTATTGTGCAGAGAAAGACAACGCAAACGGGGTAACACTTTAAAACTTGGGATAATCCCGCTCAGTTGGTTATTGTCCAGATAGAGCCACTTTAACCTCAAACGCTCACCATTTCCTCCTACCGCCAAATTAGGAATATTGCCTCTTAATTCGTTATTGTTTAGATAGAGCTTTTCTAAATGATTCAAATCAGTTATCGATGGAATAGTGCCGCTTAAGTGGTTATGGTTTAAATAAAGGTGTTCTAAACGGGTTAAAGTATTTAACTGAGGGATAGTATCGTTTAATTGGTTATTGTTCAAATAAAGTCGCTCTAAATGAGTTAAGGCTTTTAACTCAGGAATCGGCCCACCCAGTTGATTATGGTTGAGATAAAGTTGTTTTAAACGAGTTAAGGCATTTAACTGTGGAATAGAACCGCTCAGTTGGTTATGCGGGGCGGAGAGGCACTCTAAATGAGTCAAGTTATTTAAAGACGGAATCTGGCCGCTCAATTGATTGTTAGAAAGGGAAAGTATTTTCAAACGGCCCAACGCCGTCAAATCGGGGATAGTCTCATAAAATTGATTGTTGCCCAAAGAAAGCCGTTCTAAATTGACTAAGGCATTTAAAGACGGAATACTACCATTAAGTTGGTTATTGTCTAAAGTCAAAACCTTTAAACGGGTTAAGCCACTCAATTCAGGGAGAGGGCCGCTAAATTGGTTATTGTGCAGCGTGATAACTTTCAAATGAGTCAAACCAGCCAGCGCCAAGAGTGTGCCCATCAAGTTATTCGTATGCAGTTGGAGCAACTCCAAATGGGACAAGGCACTTAAATCGGGGAGAGTCCCCGTTAAATTTTTATTAGGCAAACAAATTGACACGACATGCCCACCGACACATCTAACGCCTTTCCAACGACAGGGGTTTTTTTTGACATTCCAACCGTGTCCATTTATGCAGTGAGCCAGCGCCATGAGGGCTTCACATTCTGCCGGTTGTGGGGTTTGGGCACAGTTAAAAATATTATCACGATCTGACATAAGAATGAAAAATGAATTCTAGGCAAAAGTTTTTCTCAGAAATGTTTTTGCATGGAAATGAAAAATGACATAAGAGAATGAAAACTAATTCACAATTCGTGTCACAATTTTTAGCTTGTAAGAAAAGTTAAAATTCTAGCCGTTTGCAGTATAACTATACGGAACGAACGTACCGAAGGTGAAAATGAATTGTTGCTTAGATTAAGTATTGAAAAGCTCACTAAATAAGCATTCTTCATTATAGTTGTCCGAAAATAATGGTTTTATTAGAGGGGCGATGCCCCTGGCTATATTAATGTCGCCCCGTTGGGGCTTTTCTTAAGGGTTTTGTTAGCTTCCCTTCTTCCCTCTTCATTCTTTGTGACCGCGTTGAGTATACCAATGACCAATGACTCAAATTTTATACTTTTTGAAGTTGTTTTTCGCACTCGGTAAAAAGAAAGTCCAATATACCAAAGACTTGGTGAGGACTATTGATGGAATATAAAATGGCATCTTTGGTCAAAAGGTTGTCCTTCAGTCGGCCAAATTCCCACATAAGTCCGCTTGAAACAATGCCATAAACCGTTATTTCTGGATGGTCGTTAATTTTCTGACAGGCCATCATTTCAGCCAAGCATTGTCCCCATCCCTGAGTAAAATTCTCTTTTTTGGCTTGAGTAACGGCCAAAATCGGCTTATTGATTAACCGGTCGATAACCTCATCCGGCAAATAGGACAGAAAATAATCCGGTTCTCCACACAACTCCTCATCATAAACCAACGTGCGACGAGACCACAGTTTTAATTTCCGGTGTCTTTTCCAAGCCTCTCGTAAAAATGGAAAAATGAAACTTTCATGAAAAAAACTTTCATTTTCATCAATGGATTTCATATCCATCAAGAAATTGATATCCTCCATAAAACAGTCTGGCAATTGAATCGCCACATCAGGCAAGAATCTTTCCTGCCTGATTTTTAAGGGATATTTTGTAATCACATGCTCGATGCTTTCAAAATCACTAAAAGCCATGACTTTCACCTCGATTTAAGTACATGGACATAATTCCTCAGAAGCCAAGTTTGTTTAACAAGACTTCGGAGCGTTTTTTAGGCCGGTTTGTAGTAGTCGCTTTAGCGACTATTACCGCTCGTTATGACTTCTGTTTACCCACTTAAGTTTATCATTCTTAGAGCGTGTTTTAAAATTTTGTAATGCGAATTATTAAGGGTTGAATTGAATCATAAAAACGTCTTGAATGAAAGTTATTTTATAAGTCTTGGTTTTTTCATTTTTCATTTTTCATTTGATCGCGAGATATTCGCATTTGTACTCTGCTCTGAATTAACTGACATCCTCACCTGCCCACTCGCCAACGCTTGAATCACTTGTGCTTTAGCCCCACTCGCCACCACTTGTCCACCGTCCATAACAATTAAACGGTCAACCAGTGACAACAATGAAGTGCGGTGCGTCACTAATAATAGTGTTTTCCCTTCAAGATAGGGCTGCAAACGCGCTTTCAATTGTTCCTCGGCACTATTGTCCATTGAATTAGTAGGCTCATCGAATAATAACAGAGGCGGATTGTGCAATAAAGCTCTTGCTAAAACAATCGCTTGCCGCTGTCCGCCCGATAAACCAGCGCCGCGCTCCCCGATGGGCATGTCAAAACCTAATGGATGGCGATTGACAAATTCATCCACGCCGGCAAGTTGGGCCGCACGTAGCACAACGCGGTCTTCTACAGGCGTTGCACCTATCACAATATTATCTTTTACCGTCCCATAAAACAATTCAATATCTTGTGGCAAGTAGCCGATATTGCGGCGTAAATCGGCCGGATCAATTTGGCGACTGTCAACGCCATCTAATAATATATTGCCATTTTTCGGTTGATAAAGTCCTAATATCAATTTGGCTAAAGTGCTTTTACCGGAGCCGATGCGCCCAATTATTCCAACTCGTTGCCCAGCGTTTATTTTAAATGAGACTTTGGTGAGGCTGGGCACTGGTTGTTCTGGATAACTGAAATCGACTTTAACAAATTCAATAGTGCCTTGTAATTGGGGGCGGTGCAAGAATTGGTATCCTTGCGGGCGCTCTAGCGGCATTTTCATAATGTGGTTGAGGGCGCGTAGCGCCGCTAGGGAGTGATGATAACGGGTTAAAAGGCTGGCGATTTGTGCCAGTGGCGCGAGTGCCCGCCCCGTCAAAATGGTACAAGCAATCAGCGCACCCATTGTCAGTTCACCTTCGACAATCAAATACACGCCATAGACGACGACAATAATCGTCGTCATTTGTTGGACAAACAGGGCAAAATTAACGGAGAGTGCCGATAGCAAACGTGATTTTAGACTAGATTGCGCGATTTTACCAATTAATTGTTCCCACCGTCGCTGCATTTCTCCTTCCGCCCCGGTTGTTTTGAGGGTTTCCATGCCCGTTAGGGCTTCAATCAGTATAGCGTGTTTTTGGGCGCTGGCGCGAAAGGTTTGCTCTATCACTTTACGCAGCGGGAATTGTATTAATATACCGAAAAAAATCACTATTGGCATAGCGTACAGCGGGATAAGTGCCAATTCATTGTGTAAAGTCCATATGACAAAAATAAATAACAGGGCAAACGGTAAATCAATGAGCGTGGCTAAAGTTGCCGACGTGAAAAAATCGCGGAAAGTTTCAAATTCGTGCAAATGATTGGCAAACGCGCCGACGGAGCGGGGGTGGGCAATCCGTTGTGTGCCTAGCAAATGTTCAAAAACCAGGCTGCCTAACAGGATATCCGTTTTTTTTCCAGCAATATCAATAAAATAGCCGCGTATGGTGCGTATGATCAAGTCAAAGCCAAATACGATAGCGACGCCAATGGCGAGTACCCATAACGTTTCTATGGCGTGATTGGGCACGACGCGATCATAAACATTCATCACAAACAGTGGCGAAGCCAGCGCAAATAGATTAATGAGTAACGAGGCGACGATGACTTCGCTATAAATCGGCCAAGATTTTAGCAAAGTGCCCCAAAACCAACTGCGGGGGCGGGGCATCACGCTGTCTTCGGTGCGAGCGTCAAAGGTGTAGACGGGGCGAGCAAATAAGGCGTAGCCGCTATAATTAGCTTTTAAGTCTTTGACGGGAAGTTCAAGCACGCCTTCGCCCGTCGTGGGTAGAATGATTTGTACTTTCTTTTTTCGCCTGTCGAGATATTTGAGCAGTATGCAGGCTTGCCCGTCTTTTAGCAATAGCACTGCTGGCAAGACTAGCGGGGTAAATTTGGACAGAGGCCGTTTGATGAGGCGGGCGCTTAAATGGGCGCGTTCAGCGGCGCGGATAAATAATTCTGGCGTGAAACGGTTATTGACAAGTGGTAAACCGGCCTTGAGTGCGTCGGCAGAAAAGGGTTTATTGAGTAACTTGGTTAAAATGACGAGGCATTGTAACAGTGGATCATCAAAAGTGGCGGTGCTATCGCTGTCTTGCCAAGCGTTGGTGGAGAAAGGAGTCGCGTTTTTCATGCTGTTGTAATTGGTAATCGGTAATTGGTAATTGGTAATTGGTGTTTTAACACCCAACTGAGAAATCGGATTTTTCCAAAAGATTTCTTCCGGATTTCTTCGGATTTCTTTGAATTTGTTGGCGGTATGGATCCTTCCGCGATCCTGCACTTCAATAACTTATAAAAACGTATTGATTGAAAGTGATTTTATAAGTCTTTTTTAGGCTTTCAGGCTAAAGTTTTTCTCCGAAAAACTTTAGCCTGAAAAAGTTTTTCTCCGAAAAAAAATGTTCATTCTTCATTCTTCATTTTTCATTTTTCATTCTTAATTCGCATTCTCATACCCTTTTACCACCAACCCAAAAAACGAATACGTCCAACTTCTTCTTCAAGCCTAAAAGGATTTTTACCCTGACGCAACACCCCTAACCAGCCTTGCACATGCCGCTTGCGTTTTTTAGACTCGTCATCGCTGTCATCCAGTCGCTCAACAAAGAACTGAAAATCCGCTATCGCGCCTTGAAGATTGCCCGTGACTGCTCTTGTCACGCCTCGGCCTATCCGATACAACTTCCTATCAGGAGCCAGTTCTACCGCTTTGTTACAAGCCTCCATCACCTTAGCAGAATATCCCTCTTTACTACCGACACGACAAAGCGTGTACCAAGCTTTAGCGGTAATCAAACTGGCATCAATTTGTTGTGCCTTTTCATAAATAGCAAGTGCTTCTGTTATTTGACGTCTATCTTTCGCCAACCTTTGTCCTTTTTCTACCAGCCCTTGAACGGCAAACTGTGCAATCAATATGGCCTTATCTTCAGGATCAAACTTCAAACAAGGTTCTAACTTGAGTGCTTTTTTAAACTCAACAATGGCCGCCTCAATTTGACCGTCTTCTGCTAACGCTTCTCCCTTTTTTATTAGCTGATGACTTTTGGAATCAGGTAACACGAATTGTTTGCGTAGCTCATATGTAAAACAGCGCGGCACAATTTGATTGGCGTAGTCAATTAATTCTTGAGCGGAAAACATGCGCCAAATAAGGGCCCGGTTCTCATTTGACACGATGACCATTTTAGAACCTTCGGGACTGAAGACCGCATAATTTATATTTCCTTTATCTCCTTTCATCACGGCGACTGGTTTGCCGCTTAAAACATCCCAGAGGCCGGCCGTTCCATCCGTTGAGGCCGTCACCACGCGCTGTCCATCCGAACTGAAGGCCGCATAAATCACCCCACCTTGATGTCCTCGCATCACGTTGACCAGTTCGCCGCTGTTAGCATCCCATATGCGTGCGGTTTTATCCGCTGAAGCGGTGACGACGCGCTGTCCATCAGGGCTGAAAACCGCATAACGCACAGCAGAATCATGCCCTTCCAGAACGACAAGTAGTTCGCGGCTTTCAATATCCCACAAACGTGCCGTTTTATCCCCAGAAGCAGTCACTAGACGCTGTCCATCGGGGCTGAAGGCCAGATGAGAGATAATACCTTTATGCCTTGGCAGAACTTTGATAAGTTCACCAGTGTTGCTATCCCACAGGCGTAAGGTTTCCTGAAATAATAATCCTCCCACTGTGACAATATATCGTCCATCCGGGCTAAAGGCGGCATAACGAACCATTTTATGCTTTAACGGCTTAAGAACTTTTACGTTCAGCGCATCCCACAGAAACACCGAACTCTTTCCACCAAACCCTTTCCGACGTGCCGTCGTGACTATACGCTGTCCATCCGAACTAAAGGCCGCTTGGAATACTTCCCAATTTTCTTTATGTGGTAGCTCATCGACAAGTTTGCCACTCTTCACATCCCAGACTCGTGCTATGTTATCTCCAGAAGCCGTGATCACACGCTGTCCATCCGGGCTGAAGGCCGCCTGTCTAACAGAATATTCATGTCCTTGCAGAACACTGATAAGTTCACCCGTTTCCGCATCCCACACTCGTGCGCTCTTATCTGCTGAAGCGGTGACAACGCGCTGTCCATCAAAGCTGAAGGCGGCATGACTCACAGATTCTTTATTTTCTTGTAACACTTTAAATATCTGGTTATCGGTTATTAACAGATCCCACAAGCGCACCGTGTTGTCACCAGAAGCGGTGAGTATACGTTGTCCATCCGGACTAAAGGCGGCCTGATAAACCTTAAAGTCATGTCCTTGCATCACGGCGAGAAGATTACCATTATTAGCATTCCAGACGCGGACAAATTTATCAAAAGACGTTGTGACTAGGTATTGTCCATTGGGGCTAAAGGCCGCATGAGTCACAACAGAGTTGTGCAAGAGTACACGAATAGGTTTACCAGTGTTACTGTCCCACAAACGTGCGCTATAATCATCTGAAGCCGTCACCACGCGCTGTCCATCAGGACTAAAAGCGGCATGATTCACCCTCTTTATATGCTTTAACACATAGAGAAGTTTGCCGTTCTTGGCATCCCAGAGACGTGCAGTGTTATCAAAAGAAGCGGTAACCACTTTCGTTCCATCAGGGCTGAAGGCCATATCTGTGACCGTATTTTGATGCGCGAGCGCATAGAGAAGTTTGCCGTCCATGACATTCCACAAGTAAGCTTTCTTACTACCAGAGGTGGCTATTTTAGAGCCATCTGGACTAAAAACAGCGCGATCAAAAGGCCCAGAATCGCTCATATCTTCAGGTTGCATTTTTTTAAGAAGTTTGCCACTGTTAGCCTCCCACAGGATCGCACCTCCTTGTTTAAATGGGGTGACCACTTTTAATCCATCTGGACTAAAAGCCGCTCGCCTAATAACCGAACCTTGCTCCATTACAAAGAGAAGTTTGCCAGTCTTAGCCTCCCAAAGGCGGGCCGTACCATCTTTAGATGAGGTGAGTACACGTTGTCCATCCGGACTGAAGTTCGCATGGTTAACATGGTGTTCATGCCCTTTTAACACCACAAGAAGCTTACCCGTCTTGCTATCCCGCAAGCGTACCAGATTCTCATTATTTGCCACTATAACTACTTTTGATCCATCGGGACTAAAAGCCGCATGCAGAATAGGATTTTTGTGTCCCTCTATCACTAAATGTTCACGTAGATTGAAAACAGCTTCATAAAGCGCCTTTTCAGCTAAGGCTAGGTAGGGTCGATCCGGTGCCGACATATTTTTAGGCAAAGCCTCCAAAGCCAGCAAGATTCCGTTAGTTGCATTGCCGCTTTTGGTTTCAAGTTGTGATAACGCGGCCAAAGCCAAAGATTGACTTAGACGGGCTTCATTTTTAACCTGTTCAGTTCGTTGTGTTTGCTTTTCGGCTTCTCTGCGCTGTTGTTCGGCTTCACGCTTCGCTTGTATGGCCTTTAGGCGTTGTTGTTCAGCCTCGGCTTGCGTTTGTTCCGCTTGCTGTTTCAGTTCTAAGACCTGCAGAGTATTATTTTCGAGCGTCTGTTTTTGTTGGTTGACTTCCCGCCATTCCCAACCAACGAGTGCCGACAATCCTAACGCGATCACTAAACAGATCGCCAAACTGACCACAACACGCCGCTGCAACCCTTCCCGTTCTTGACGCGCCAGTTGACGGGTGACTATTTCCCGTTCACGCAAGGCAATACTGGCTTTAATGTAGTCTTTTTCTTGGGTACCCAGTTCGTCGGGACATTCTTTTTCTTTTAGCTCCGCTTCCGCTAATCGTGTGCCTCGTAATAATGAACCTTCATCCTTGTCCGCTTTCTCCCAGGCTTGTAGCGCCAGACGCAAACTCTTTTGCCAAACGCGAAAACGGCGATCTTCATTTATCCAGTCGCGCAGCGGTTGCCAGTGACGAATTAAGGCCTCATGCGCTAACTCAGCTGTTTCTTGCCCAGTGTCATCATTGCGCCCGGTCACCACCAGTCGCGCCTTGGCGAGGCGGATCACTAAATCCCAGTTATCCTCACCCAGATGGGCACGAGTAGCCACTTGGCGCGTATCTTCCGTCCCGTCGCCCGGTCGTACCAGTTGCAGCATCAGGCGGCGTAATCTTGTTTTTTCTTTTTGATTCATATGGTTATAAAAATAGTCTGCCTGGTGCGCCAAGGCTTGGTTGACACCACCGATGGCATTGTAGGCCTGATGAGTCAAATGCCAATATTCTAGCCTATCCCACAACTGTGCCAGAGCAAACTCCAACAAGGGTAAATGGTCGGGTGTTTTTTCTAACAACTCTTGCAAGATACGGTCAGTCAAACCCGTTTCGAGGGTTACGCCTTGCTTTTCAGCAGGTTTTTCGATAGCGGCTCTCAAGTCGGCCTTTCTCATCGGCCCCAAGATGGCCTTATGATAAGTACTCAAAGCTTCGGCCAATCTGCTATGCGTGAGTGCTTGCCATAAAAAATCGGTCCGCATGGTGAACAGTAAGGTAAAATCGGGCGCAAGCCCCCCGCCCCGCCGTTGCGAAGCCAAATCGACTGGTTGCAGCAAGGTTGCTAAAAAACGCTGTTGTACTTCGTCGGTATTTAAAGTATAGAGCTCTTCAAATTGATCAATAATGAGTAATAGGCGTTTGCCTTGGGGTTCCTGTTTATGAAAAATCAGGCTGATCACATAAGATAAACTCATTTTACCTTGACTCAATTTATCGGCAAATTTGTTAGAGTTATCACGACGCTCTAACTTATTGAGTTTAGGGTAAACCAAAGGAACGAGGGCCTTGGCTAATTCGCTAAAGGGTTTATTTTGGGGACGACATTGGACAATGAGCCAATTATTGTGTTGACTCAGGCGCGGCACTAATCCGGCAAAGACAAGGGAAGATTTGCCGCTACCACTGGCTCCGATCACCGCGGCAAAGGGTTGGTTTTCAACCGCCTTCTGCAAGGCTTGGATAACAGGTTCTCGTCCAAAAAAGTAGTCGCTATCGATTTCACGGAAGGCTTGCAAACCGCGATAAGGATTAGGGAGGAGGCTGCTATACTGATCAAGTTCAGGCCATGCCTTGACGAGCGAGGCAGCGGATATCATATTGGCGGTTATTTTAGCTTTTTTAGCTTTTTTAGCAATTTCGCTGTGTTCGATACTGACTATCATGCCAGCGACGGCATTTTCTTGTTTATCCCAGACGGCCGTGCCGCTAAAACCGGGTACTAGCGGCCGCTGTCTAACATCATCTATTTCAATGTGTACTAAGCCGGGGGCGATGGTGTCTTGGAGTGTCCCGTTTAGCCAGGTGCATTCATCTTTATGATCGGGAAAACCGCACATCTGCACGGCCCTTTCAGAAAAAGCCTCCGGCTCTAAAACAACGATGGGGACAGGGCGGGCTTCATTGGGAAGGGGCGTTTCTGTGGAGAGGGCGAGTACACAGATGTCTTCAAATTCGCCCATCACCGCGTGATCTTTGACCGGATACCATTGATGCACGGTGGCTTTGAGCGGTGGCCGTTTGGTGAGCAAAGGAAA
This sequence comes from Candidatus Parabeggiatoa sp. nov. 2, assembly GCA_002085445.1. Classification (GTDB taxonomy): domain Bacteria; phylum Pseudomonadota; class Gammaproteobacteria; order Beggiatoales; family Beggiatoaceae; genus Parabeggiatoa. Next base: position 11,251 of record NBMI01000103.1, on the reverse strand, counting down.
ATCAAGGTAAAGGGTTTTTTTGGGTCGCGTGGCGGTGTTTTTTGGGAGATTGAGTGCTTGAGCGACGACATGGGCGCAGGTGAGGATATGGCGGGGCGATACCAAAAAGCCGGCTCCCACCGGTTGGCGCGGTTCTTCGTCGTTTATCAGAATGCGGACAAGGGCGTTGTTCATATATTATCAGTGATCAGTTATCAGTGATCAGTTATCAGTTGCTCAGTTATAAGTTATCAGTTGTTCAGTTTTCAGTGATCAGTTATAAAAATGACTGAAATTTGGTTTTATACGAAACGTACTTGAAAAGGGTGAAAATAAAATATAAAATTACAATAAATAACGTTTTCAAGTTGTTTCGGGAATTCATGCCTCATTCCTGAAACATCAACAAGTTGTCTATTATAAAGGATTTAGTTGTGATTTGTCATTCCTATTGACAAAAAAATTCCTTGTCGTTTGGTATACTCAAAATGGGAACAAATTGGACTTTTTGAAAAACCTCTAGGTAGTTACACTGGCTTTAATAATACACCCCTTAGTTGCTCATAGAAGTTAACAAGGAAAGCCCCAACGGGGCGATATTAATAAAAAAAGGGGCACCGCCCCTGGCTTTGGGTTCACAGCCCTTGCATCCAATCTATCGATGTGACTTGCCGCATTCCCCGAATCGAAGGGTTTGGCAGGAGTCCAAACTTTAGTTTGGACGGATTATCACTGATCACTGATAATTACCATACTATTTATGTGTTTATTTGGCTCGGTTTGGGGGCCATAAAATATTTTGGATGTTGTAAAATTAGAGCATGGCCATCTGTAGAGCACAAAAATTAGACTTTTTGTAGAGTTTTTTGCGCGTACTCGCCCGCGGGATATAGCTATAGTCATTCAGATAAATAGACTTTGCACAAATTGCGCTTTTGTCATTTCAAAAGACAGTCGTCCAAACTAACTAATGGCCGTCGTCTTAAATCCGTCCAAACGTCATGAAGGCAACGCCCTTAAATAAATCCGTCCTGATCAGTGATAACTGCCATACTATTTATGTGTTTATTTGGCTCTGTTTGGGGGCCATAAAATATTTTGGATGTTGTCAAATTAAAGTATGGCCCTATTTTTGCCGCGCACAAATATTTATGTTTCATAATTTCTTGCGACACTTTACCAAAATTGGGATCAGGTTCAAGGATGTCAATAATGATGTTGCTGTTAGCAGATAAGTTTGTAGTAGTCGCTTTAGCGACTTAATCTAATGTTTGTAGTAGTCGCTTTAGCGACTTAATCTGGTTTGTAGTAGTCGCTTTAGCGACTTAATCTGGTTTGTAGTAGTCGCTTTAGCGACTTAATCTGGTTTGTAGTAGTCGCTTTAGCGACTTAATAAAATACCCACACAAAATGAAAAACCAAGTTAAAAAAACTTTGTTTCTCTATAAGTATCTTATTTTCACGCTCCTCCCTAAAGTCAAGCACCAACCCTGAAGGGGTTGAATATGAATAGCCACAGGTGAAACCTGTGGTAATGGTTTTGTAAAGCCTCAACCCCGAAGGGGTTGAATGTGCATAAGTGGGTAAACAAGAGTCTTTTAACATAACAAGCGGCTTGTGAGTCGCTAAAGCGACTACTACAAACCAAGGTTGAATGTGCATAAGTGGGTAAACAAGAGTCTTTTAACATAACGAGCGGCTTGTGAGTCGCTAAAGCGACTACTACAAACCAAAAACAAACGACTACAAACCGTCACCAAAAATGTTAAAGCAATAACTACAAGGATTGCATTAAAACCGCGGATGAGTGAGCTGTCGGGTGGGTAGAACGAAAGCAATACTCAATCAGCAAGAGATAGACTTCCTTAAGCCACTGATTGATAAATTGTTTTAACGGATAAGGCCCCACTCGACGCTCGTTATACCCGTCTACCACCAACCTGAAAAACGAAAACGTTCAATTTCTTCAGGCGTAAAAGGATTTTCACCTCGACGTAGCACCTCTAACCAGCCTTGCACTTGTTGCTTGCGTTCTTTAGAGTAGTCATCGCTGTCATCCACCCGTTCAACAAAGAACTGAAAATCCGCTATTGCGCCTTGAAGATTGCCCGTCACTGCTCTTGTGACTCCTCTGCTCTTCCGATACCATTCCCTTTCAGGAGCCAGTTCTACCGCTTTAGTACAAGCATCCATCACCTCAGCAGTATATCCATTTAGACTACCAAACCGACAAAGTTTATACCAATCATCCGCAGTAATCAGGCTGACATCAATTTGTTGTGCCTTGTCATAAGTAGCAATAGCTTCTTTGATTTCATCACCACCAGCCAACAAGAGTCCTTTTTTGACTAACCTTTGAACAGCCGTTTGGGCAACCAATCGAGCCTTGTCTTCAGGATTAAACTTTAAACAAGCCTCTAACTTGAGTGCCTTTTGAAAGTCAACGATGGCAGCCTCAACTTGACCGTCTTGTGCTAACGCTTCTCCGTTGTCTATCAGCCGCTGACTTTTGGACTTGGGTAACAAGAATTGTTCGCGTTGCTCTGGTGTGAAGCAACGCGGAACTATTTTATTGGCGTAGTCGATTAATTCTTGGGTAGAAAATACGCGCCAAAGAAGGGCCATGTTATCATCTGACACGGTGACCACTTTAGAACCCTCTGGACTAAAGGCAACAGAATTGATCTCTCCTTTATGCCCTTCCATCACTGCAACCGGTTTGCCGCTCTTGGCATCCCATAAGCGTGCGGTTCCATCATCAGATGCCGTAACTACGCGCTGTCCATCGGGGCTGAAGGCCGCATTATTGATCTCACCTTTATGCCCTCGCATGACTTTGAGAAGTTCGCCGCTATGAGCCTCCCAAAGGCGTGCGGTTTTATCTTCTGAAGCGGTAACAACACGCTGTCCATCTGGACTGAAAACCGCATGATGCACAGAAGAATCATGCCCTTGCAGAATAAAAAGTAGTTCGCCGCTGTTGATATTCCACAAACGTGCGGTTTTATCCTCTGAAGCGGTGACGAGACGCTGTCCATCTGGGCTGAAGGCCGCATGATAAATAGTCGCTTCATGCCCTTTTAGGACTTTGATCAGTTGACCGTTTTCTGCTTCCCACAAGCTCACGATTCTATTAAAATAATCCCCGGTTGTAACCACTTTCGTTCCCACGGGACTGAATACGGCATGACGAAGACTTTTATGCCCTAACCTATAGAGAAATTTGACGTTGATACTATCCCAAAGAAACGCGCCCTCGAAATGTACTACTGTGACAACGCGCTGTCCATCAGGACTGAAAGCTGCATGAGAGACTGATCTATTATGTTTGAGTACATAGAGAAGTTTGCCACTGTCAGCATCCCATAATCGTGCCGTCTTATCCCTAGAAGCCGTTATCACCCGTTGTCCATCTGGACTAAAAGCCGCATTTTCAACCGAATCTTCATGCCCTTGCAGAACAGTGATAAGTTGACCACTATTGGCATCCCACACTCGTGCAGTATTATCGTGCAGAAGTGGTGACAACGCGCTGTCCACGTCCAAACTAACTAATGGCCGTCCAAACTTTTGGCTGCCGTCCAAACTTTAGCAGTCGTCCAAACTAACTAATGGCCCCCAAATAAGACTGTTCCAAATACACCCGTTTCAAAATGTTAGGCGGGTTTATACTCAACAGTCCAATCAATTAGTATTAACACATCCGATGTTTAGCTTTACAAGGATGTTTTTTCCAAGTTGAAGTCCTCAATGAGCGGCGAAAGTGCCGCTGTCTGGGGCAGGTGAAACGGCTAATTCATTTTTTTTTAAAGTAATGTATCAGCTTAATCGGCTCCATTCGTGGGCCACCTAAGAGTAGAACGTCTTTGGATAAGTTTGGAGTCCTGCCCTAAAGTTTGGAGTCTTGCCTTCCTTACGTCCGGCCATTAGTTAGTTTGGACGCCTGTCAAAGTTTGGACGGTTGCCAAACTAAAGTTTGGACAACTGCTAACTAAAGTTTGGTGGTGAGCGGTATAGGGCCAGACTTTAATTTGAAAGCTTCTAAAGTCTTTTCTGGCCCCCAAATAAGAGTGTTCCAGAAAAGGCCCGTTTGTAGTAGGTGATTTATCGCCTCAACTATTCCGCGTTTGTAGTAGGTGATTTATCGCCTCAACTAATCGTCCAAACTAACGTTTGGCGGCCGCCGGGCTCCAAACTTTAGTTTGGCAGCAGAGTAGTGAGACGCGGGTTGAACAAAGGTCTTGTGGTTAACGAGATACTTTAAATGTTGAACACCGGTGCCACAGCATCCTCCAAGAATTTTGATTCCATAATGTTGATTGAATGTGAGCATCTGCTTACCCCAATCCGAAATATCGTTGACTTTTAAATCAACTGCCTCATCAAGATCGCAATGATCAAGTGATGACGCATTGGCTTGGTATCCTATTAAACGCTTATAAAGTGCGGTTGGCTGTTCGGAGGCATGAAGAAAGCTAGGATACGCACAATTCACCAAGTATCCAATAGGTGGATATTTAGTCGATTCGTCGATAGTACTAATGGCATTCACCAAAGGAAAACCGTCTAAAATACAACTATCTCTCCCTATAACAAAACTGATAATGTACGGGACTTTCGTCTTTGCCATCGCTCTTGCTATACCAATAGCTTCTTCTACAGAAGGCAATGTGACTGCTATTAAGAAATCAACACCCGCATGGGCCAATTGATTGATTTGCCAAGCATGAAATCTTTCCGCTCAAAAGGTGACAATCCTTCATTTGGTTTATAGCAGTCATTTTTGCAGCCGATTAGGCCGCCAATTTTAATTTCTGGGGTTGCCATATGTTGCTCATCTCGGATTTTCTTTAAAAAATGAACGGCATCACCATTAATATTTAACTCAACATTAGATTCCTGAACCCGCTCAGGGTTTGCCCGCCAAGTAGGCGTACATAAAAGGATTGGCAAATTCGCCTGACAAGCGATGTCGATATAGCTCTGATAGAGTTTCGCTAAGGCTTCTTGACCCTGATTTTCATAAATGAGGAGTGCATTTTCTAGACGTGGATGCAGTACAATCCTCTCATATCGACGCAATTGCTCAACAATGGCAGCTTCCATCAATATCAAACGATGGTTATTGATAAATTTTTGCATAATCGGCAACTATTAGGAGAACAACGGATTTTGGGACTCAACGGATTTTTTAGACGACGCATTATCTTATTTTTACCCTTAGAATAGGCTGTTGAGTTTGACTTTTTTGAACGATTCATGCTATATAAAAATAGAGTTTGTAACCTTGTTCAGTATATGTCCAAACTTTAGTTTGGCACCAGTCTAAACTTTAGGAGTCCAAACGACGCTAAAGTTTCGCTCCGCGAAACTTTAGCGTCGTTTTTAGTTTGGCAGCAGTCAGTTTCACAGTACCAGAGCCCCAAATAAGACTGTTCCAAATACACCCGTTTCAAAATGTTAGGCGGGTTTATACTCAACAGTCCAATCAATTAGTATTAACACATCCGATGTTTAGCTTTACGAGGATGTGTTTTCCAAGTTGAAGTCCTCAATGAGCGACGAAGGTGCCGCTATCTAGGGCCTGTTAAACGGCTAATTCATTGTTTTTTAAAGTAATGTATCAACTTAATAGGCTCCCGTCGTGGGCCACCTAAGAGTAGAACGTCTTTGGATAAGTTTGGAGTCCTGCCCTAAAGTTTGGAGTCTTGCCTTCCTTACCTCCTGCCAAACTAAAGTTTGGACTCCTTTGCCAAGTTTGGACTCCTGCCAAACTAAAGTTTGGACTCCTTTGCCAAACTAAAGTTTGGTGGTGAGCGGTATAGGGCCAGACTTTAATTTGAAAGCTTCTAAAGTTTTTTATGGCCCACAGTTGTTCAAATACACTCAACACCAAAACCCATTTTTACTCTCCTAGCCCTTGATAGGCGAGAGAGTGATGGAGTCCACGCACATCTAGTCGCCAAACTGAATACCTTGAGCTAGGGGTAGTTCGCTTGACCAGTTAATCGTGTTAGTCTGGCGGCGCATATAACTCTTCCACGCATCGGAACCGGACTCGCGCCCACCGCCGGTTTCTTTTTCACCACCGAATGCCCCCCCGATTTCTGCACCACTGGTTCCAATATTGACATTAGCAATCCCACAATCAGAACCCGTTGCCGACAGAAACTGTTCAGCCGTCAGTAGATTCGTTGTAAAAATGGCACTGGAAAGTCCTTGATGCACACCATTGTGAATGGCAACGGCTTCTTCAATGGTTTGGTACTCCATCAAATAGAGGATTGGGGCAAACGTTTCTTCGCCCACAAGCGACGTTTGCTCTGGCATTTTGACGAGGGTAGGTTCCACGAAATTTGCGCCCTTTTCAGGTAGACGATTTCCGCCATAAAGAATTTTACCACCCTGCGCCTTAGCCGTCTCCAAGGCTGCCATCATTGTTTGAACGGCATTTTCATTGACCAACGGCCCCATCAAAATGCCATTTTCCAACGGATTGCCAATGGATACCTGTTGGTAGGCAGTCACCAGACGGTTGGTCAGTTCGCTGGCAATATCCTTATGCAGGATAACACGACGAGTCGTCGTACAACGCTGTCCGGCAGTACCGACTGAACCGAACAAGATAGCCCGCACGGCCAAGTCCAGATTGGCATCTTTGGCAACAATAATGGCGTTGTTGCCGCCCAATTCGAGAAGAGTACGCCCCAGCCGACGCGCAACCACTTCGGCCACGTAACGGCCCACCCGGATTGAGCCAGTAAAGCTTATCAAAGGTAGGCGCGTATCGTTGATCATCTGCTCGCCAATGACTTGATTCTCACCGATAATGAGATTGAACACACCCTCCAGACCATGATCGGCCATGACTTGGTTGACAATATGCTGGATAGCAATCGCCGTTAAGGGAGTCGTAGGGGAGGGTTTCCAGACCATCGTGTCACCACAAACGGCCGCAATGGCCGCATTCCACGACCAAACCGCCACAGGAAAATTGAATGCAGTGATAATGCCGATGGGGCCAAGTGGGTGCCACTGCTCATACATTCTATGGTTTGGGCGTTCTGAGTGCATAGCCAAGCCATACAACTGGCGCGATAGTCCAACGGCGAAGTCGCAAATATCAATCATTTCTTGCACTTCGCCAATTCCCTCAACCTTGATTTTCCCCATCTCCAAAGTCACTAACTCGCCAAGCGGTTCCTTAAATTCACGTAACGCGTTGCCAAGATCACGAATCACTTGCCCCCGTTGTGGTGCAGGAACGGTGCGCCATCTGTTAAAAGCATCGGCGGCTTGGCACACGACACTATCATAAGTCTTGTTGGTTGCCTGAATCACTTTGGCGATGGGTTCGCCGGTGGTTGGATTATATGAAACCCGTTCTTTACCGTTTTGAACGAAAATCCAGCGATCATATCCAGTACAAGCACCTGCGTTAACCGCTTTAATTTGTAGTTTATCCAGTAATGCTTTCATTATTTTTCATCCGTTTAAAAGACTGTGACTCATTTGAGGTAAAGTTTTTTGTAAACCACTTTGTTGCCAGCCCCAAAATACCCGACGACGGTGGGCAATACATTGGGAGGTGTACGCAAACTAGCATTTCCTAATTTCCCAAAGTTCAACCACCCGATTGGATGGATAACCCATCGGATCAAAATCATCAGTTTCTCGTGCCTCGTAGCCCATTAATTCAAAGAGTTCTTCAATGGTTCGCGAGGAATGATGTTGCGCTTCTCCGATGGTGTGATAGAGATAAACCGCAGAAGGTAGGATAGCCGGATACCCCATTTCGTATAAGGCATAAGCAATACCGTTATTCTCTAAATTATCCAGAAATGCCGATTCTGTTTGCACTATCCTTTTACCGGCGTATTCCACATCAAGATCAAACTTAAAATCGAAATGATCCCGTAAATATCCTTGCGTCTTCAAAAAAGTACCCAGATTTTGTAGAGACGCTTTTAATCTGATAAAGCTCGGCTCATATGTCAAACCGATTGGCAAATCTAAATTCAAATAGTGACGTACTTGCTGGAAAAATATTTTTCCAACTCGTTTGGTAAACCGTCTTCTTTCTCTGGTTAACGACTGCTCATATTCTTTGAGATGATTCTCAATGAATTGAAACGCCGAACGGTAAAAAGAATAGGATAACGCATCAAATTCTCCCGATTGGATTGGGTAAGAAAAGGTTTTATTAACAAAGTCTTCTACTAAAGAGACTCTAGCCTTTCTACCATAGACAACCTTCAGATATTCTGAAACCTCATTTTTGACTAACCTGAAATCACCATTATTATGGTGGAGTCCAAACCACTGAGAAATGATAGACTCAGACATAAATTCTGAGAATACCGAACCTAAGTTCCACCACTTGGCATAATCAGGAAACGGTTGTTCTTCTACAATTTGGTTCAGATGTTTTTGAACCACAAATAGTTCCTCCATTATTTTCTTCGCTCATGTAGGGAATTAGGTGAAACAGGGTAGAGCCGAACTTGTGCTGAACGAGGTTTGCAACCTCGTCTGAAACATTTTCACCTATTTACCCATAGGTGAGCCATTTTTTTTATAATTTAACCTAACACCAGGTTTGATTGATCTGATAGTTAGCTCTTAGAAACAAATGCTGGTGTCTTGAAATCAAGCACGAGTTACCCTTTCGAGCAAAGATAGCGAGTAGAAGTGATTATCACTAAATCACCTTGATTTTACCTGCAAGCCTTTTGGCACTATCCCTCTTTCTGAACGAATGTGTCACATTAAAGCGTTATCTGATTGAGATGGGAAGCGAGTAACTCAATTTGTTTATGAAGCTGTTTCAACATTTCAAGAGAGGCTACCGTTTTTTCAAATTCAGAACCATCACTGAATGTTATTTGATAGAGATAACTTTTTTGCGGCTTGCCCATTCTGAAATTGGGTTGGTTTAAAAATTTGGAGGCTTCAGCCAATGACTCAAAGATTAAAGGGGTAGAGTCCTGTCGTAGAATAAAGCGAATTTCTTGTGGTAAAGCACTCAGTGCCGCTCTAACACGATCCACATAAGAATTAATGGTTGGGATTCCCACTTGTGTGATTAAAGAATGCTGTACTTGTTCTTTTTTCTCTGACGTAAATGTTTTTTCAAAGGTTGTCACAATACGCCATTTTTCTGTTTCTGTTGAATTATCAGGATAATCCATTATAAGCCCATTATAAAAAAAAGCCTTTATAATTATAATATTATCCTTTGGAACATAGAATAAATCAATTTCCCGACTCCTAATTAAGTCTCTCGCCGGTTTAGTGAAATCGCCGGCCGCAACGATACCCAAAAATCGTGCAGTGGGATAGGTTTCTCGCATTGGCATTAATTTTCCACTGTCATCTCTCGCTTTATCTTTAGAATGACGGGATCCTCTTCTCCAAAAACATTCTACGAAAGCGACGGGAATGCCAATCTCATTTTCAGTACCGTGAAGTTCAAGCACGTAATCATAATCTACGGTGTTTCCATCACTATCAAGCCATTCAATTTGTTTGTCTGCCTCTCACCACCCTTTTTATAAAACGGGAGTCAATAAATACTTGTAATTTATTAGCGACATTATTCAGTAACGGTAGCACAAAGTATTCTTCAAACCAGTCACCTATCAATTGTCCAAGTTTATGTCCAGATGAAGCTTTGCGAGAAATCATAATTATCCTTCAATCCATAAACGTCCTTCATGTAGAGGAACGGTGTGTTTTCGATTTTTCCATTTCGTGTTTCTGTCTCTGAGTTTTTCAAAAGAAAAACGTTTAAATCCCGCTGCAAGAGCCAGTTGCCCTAGCCATTTTTCAACCGGTAAATAAACCCCGTAGGGCGCGGCATCTCCAATCACAAAACAAACCGTTGAATTTTCCTTGCACAAAGCGCGTAATGAATAAAAGACTTTTGCTAAGTCTTGAAAATAAGCGGCTACCATAGTGTGATAAGTTTTTTTGCCACCTTTGGTGAAACGAATTTCAGCCAGTGTTTGACAAGCATTTGAGAGTTCCGCTTTAATCGGTTGCAAAATCTGATCTTGCAGAATAAAATATTGTCCAATTTCAGACGTTCTGCTGCGGAATGCTGAGAACAGGAATGGATTAAATATTGCCGCACCGCGGTTTGAAGGTCTTTCCAGCCAGTGATTTCTCCCCAAAAAGTCATTTCCAAACGAGTGGCATCCGCATAATCATAATTATTGGGATAAGGGGGAGAAGTAATAACCATATCAAATAATTCGGGTGGTTCAAACTGAGGTTGTCTGGCATCCGTCAATAAAATTGAGGCATTTTTTCCCCACTGATTTTGTTGAACATAAACGATATCAGAAACCATCTGGGCTATTTTTTCTTTAAAGGCGATAAACGGTTCTAAGACTTTGACTTGGTTTGGAAGCACATATTGCCATTGTGCGGTGCCAGCGGTGCTACAGGCGCGGAGAATGGTGGTGATAGCTAACCAAATCAGTATTCGAGCATCATTTTGATCTAATTCAAGATAGGCATTTCGTAATGCATCCAGTTTTGCTAAATTGTCTGGCGTGTAACATTTATTTAATAAGGGTATATCAAGTCTTTGGGTGGGTTTCAGTTGTTTTTTAGCCAATTCAATCAGTTTTTCTGAAGTCTGCCACAATGCCGAGGCATCCACATGCCAATGAAGTTTGGCGTGAGCGATTTTATAAACAAAAGGATGTGTTTCAAAGCCAGTGCCTGAAACTTTGCAGGCTTGGGCAGCAAGTAAAGTCGTACCACAACCGGCAAACGGATCGAGTAAATTTAAATGACTGGTTTTACTTTTCTTATCAATTAATTGCTTCACCCAGTCTGCTGAAAAACCGGCCGAGTAACGAAACCAGCGATGCACGGGTAATTTCATATTATCCGTGAAAGTGCCTGATCGTGCGGTTTTAAGTTGAGCAGAAGTCAATACCGGATTGTTGGGTGTTTGAGTAGGAAAAAGGTTCAACTGTGGATGACTACTTGTAATCATATTTATTTAGTGTCCATTCAGAAAGGCCTAATTGTATAAGGTGGTGTCTTGTTCAAAATACATCCCATTGTCAATCACCTTGATTTCACCTGCAAACCTTTTAGCACTCTCCATCTTTCTCAGTTGGGGTGAAATATCATGTAATCCCAGATAGCTATTCAATGCCATTAAGTTAAGGGCTTTGCACGTGGGATTGCCCCTACAAACCGTTATGTAATGTAGGGGCAATCCTTTATGGTTGCCCTCACCCAAAAGGGGTTT
>NBMI01000353.1 GCA_002085445.1 Candidatus Parabeggiatoa sp. nov. 2 | reverse complement strand
ATTCGTTGTACTAAATTCGTTTATCCGCGTAATTCGTTGTACTAAATTCGTTTATCCGCGTAATTCGTTGTACTTACTTAACCGTGAAAACGGGAATGCGCCCGACTGTCCAAGATAAATCTTGGACTCCTTCTGCAAAACGGCGTTTTGTAAATAACTTGTTGAATTTAACATGAATTGAATTAAATTTGGGTACTTTAGCTGTTGGCGGAAGTTATTTTTAAGCCGATCCTAATTGCAAACGATTGAGGAATTAATATGAAAACAAAATCTGTTATTTTAGGTATAATCATGCTGTTTGTTGTGGGTACAACAATAAACGACTTCTCCAAAGAAGAGCCTCTCTATATTGCTTTCATCGGCCCGATGTCAGGTGAAGGCAAAGCTGCCGGGGAAATAATGACCCAAGCCATTCAGTTGTATTTGGATCAGTTCAATAGCAGAGGTGGAATCAACGGCCGAAAAGTCGATTGTTAGGTTTATTTTTTTTATACAGGCACTGGTACTTAATTTAGTGGTACTCATTCCTCTGATATTTTCTGATTGTAACTGTTGAAATGTATAACTGCTTGAATTTGATTGATTATATCAATACCCTAGTTATTAACATTTACAAGGATTGTATATAATAAGGGATTTTAGTTTAGAGCATCATTTGCTGATTGAATAGCTTTCTTCGGAACGAGTTGATTTTCCAAGGAAAGTTAAAATTTTATCGAATCTGTTTAGTATCTGTTATTAGCGAAGAAATCCTTTTTTATAACAATCCTTGGGCGTTTGGGCGCACGAAAAACTTGATCATCGAGTTTGATGGATTGATGGTGAATAATTGTTGTATTCATGTCCAAAGATGGCCCACAATTCAATCCGTTTCGTCTGTCAATTCTTTTTAGTGGACTCAACATACAAGGATAAGTACAACGGATACGCGTTCCGAAACGGATTGATTTTTTCGGGGTTTTATGGATTGATGGTGAACAATTGTTGTATTCATGTCTAAAGATGGCCCACAATTCAATCCGTTTCGTCTGGCAATTCTTTGTAGTGGACTCAACATACAAGGAGAAAATATGGGTGCGCTAGCAAAACTGTCCAAGTACAACGGATAAGATTAAGTCGCTAAAGCGACTACTACAAACTTAGGCGCTATAGATTTTCAGATAATTATTTCCTTTCGTGAATAGCCCTAGGTTTTGCCAAAGAGAAAAATATTTTCACATTCAGGCAAAAGTTTCGCGGAGCGAAACTTTTGCCTGAAAACCCCTTCGGGGTTGACACTATTCACTATTGGCTTTTTTGAAATTATTTTTCTGAACATCTATAAAGCGACTACTACAAACTTAGGCGCTAAAGCGCCTACTACAAACTTGCCTACTACAAACTTAGGCGCTAAAGCGCCTACTACAAACACGGTTTGATAACTCACTGATAATTTTCATTATTCTCATAACTCATTGATAAATTTTATATTTTATAAGGTGTTGATATTAAAGTAGAACTCACGTTATTAGGTTATGCGGTGGAATGCGCCTTAAAAAGCGCTATCTCGAAACCGTTTAAAGCGCATGATTTTGCATGTAAGGAATTGCTATACTCATAATTCTCAGAGAGAATTGCATGTCGCTGCCTTAAAACAGAACATGCTCACTGGATTGGCAAACCCATCCCAAATTAAAATGCGCTTGTAATGGCATAAAAACACTGATAGCATTTGTAACTTAATGAGACTCGCGCCACAGTGCTATTGGTAATGAGTAATTGGTAATGAGTAATTGGTAATTACTAATTGGTAAAAGTGCTTTGTATGTCGTTATGACTTTGGGCCAACACCCGTTATCCATGAACCTTTAAAAGTTACCTATTACCCATTACCCTTTATCTATTACCCATTACCCATATTGAATTAAAAGGAATCTCGTATGAAAGCGGCTGCAAGGGAAATGATTACCCCTCGCCCTAAAATGTCCCTGACGATACCACCTGGTATGGCACCGGTGGAATTTTTTAACACGCCAGCCAATTTAAAAAATTTAGCCGAAGAAAATGGGTTATTTCGCACACCTGAAGATTTGCTGATGTACCGCAAATTGATCGGTCACAGTATCGAATTTGACACATCAATCATTTTGGATACTTCCAAACGCATCTTAGATCCATTGGGACGACCCGTTAGACGTGACCAAATGTCACGTAAGCAAAAGAAAGTTTGGAATCATATGACTCGCATTTTGTTTGAATATATGCTGGAAAAGTATCCTGATCCCGCACAACATCTCATTCTTGGCGGTGAAGCCTGTTTAGATGCAACTTGGCCACTCAATAAGCCTGGCGTTCCAAGTATTCGTATGATCCACAACCATTTTATGGTATTTCCGATGGCAGATTTGGAAAAATCGGAACATGCCAATCCCACAGATCCAAATTTGACAGACAGTGGACATCATGGTTTGTTTTTACGACATTTAAGTGGGGTTTATCACGAATTTTTGGAGATATTAGACTTGCAAATTTTGTCTCCGATTTCAACGGAAGAGTCTAGTCTTAGACTGACGGGTTATCCACAAGGCTTGCCGAGTTGGGAATTAAAAGGTGGGGTAGAAAAACTCAAAGATCAGTATTTTTGGCATGAGTATGAACAGGTGCTATTAGGTTTCTTAGATTTTTATAGCACATTTTTTTCATTAGTTTCTACCGGCGAACCAGAAGTGCCACCGCTTGCTAATTTTCCTCAGCAAATCCGTGAAGTGTTGTTAGGAAGTGGACGATTTCAACGTGTCGCTCGCGATATCAGAGAACTGGTGATCCAAAACCCACAATTTGCGAATGAAATTCGCTGGCAACCGGCCTATAAACAACTGCTTTATCGTGACGATAAAGGTCGTTTGATTGTGACTATTTCTCAAAATTCCGTTGGTAATGCGATTACAGAACTTTTGGGCATCGTGGTAAAACGAGAAGAAGATGAAGCCGCTTATGCCGCAGCCGAGCCAGCTTTAATCGGTCGCTTATTGGAAGCAAGAGAGCGGTTGATTAATGCCAATCTAGGCGAAGTCATTGCCGCACCTTCATGGGCAAATGGAGAATTTGTTCCACAGTAGGGTGGGCAACGGAAGTACAACGGATTACGCGGATAAACGGATGGAGTACAACGGATTACGGGCCGATAAACGGATGGAGTACAACGAAACTTGCGTTTAGCGAACGCCAAACGCAGTGGCGGAACGATTGCTCTCCATCCTCCTATCAAAAAGCGAACAAAACAGATTTATCGAACCATTCATGTCTAATATAGGACTTATGCACTAAGTAAACTAACTCATTGATTTTATTTACAAATTTTAAACGAGAGGCTGTGGCCTTTTAGAGGTAACTGATTGAATAGTCAATCACTTTATTTTTTCAATGCGTGAGTCCTATAATAATCAAGGCTCGTTTTAATTATTCGTTTATCGGCCCGCTTGTGTCGTTGTACTCAAGTACTCAACCGAAAAATTGACTGTCATTTGCGCATGCAAGCGTTATATTTTTTCTATAACTTCTCAAATCAGAAGTTTTTATAAATCCTTGATTTCATAATAATTAATTCAACCCTTAATCCGCATTAATCGTTATCGTTATTAACAAAGTACCCGGAAAATGGGAATGCGCCCGTCTTTTTGATGCTCATAACGAGCGGATTGTGAGTCGCTAAAGCGATTACTACAAACCAGTCGCTAAAGCGACTACTACAAACCAGTCGCTAAAGCGACTACTACAAACTGAGTCGCTAAAGCGACTACTACAAACCAGTCGCTAAAGCGACTACTACAAACCGGAGACAAAAATCCCTAGATATGTTATGTTAGTTAGTTTCGCTGTGCGAGTCAGCTTATGTATTTGGTGCGCCTATTTAACTGATATACTGCAAACGGTTATAATTTGGACTCTTTATGCACACCCCCACCCCTTTCAAGAGGGCTACTTTATGCACACATGTCTTGATAATTAGCTTATGTAATCATTAATTGTTAACTGTTAATTATTAAATCACTCAAAGGATAAGCGACTCATCTATTAACGAGGTAGGCTGAAAATTTATTTTGTGATTATTTTCAATAATATACTTAGTTGTGTGCATCGAGTAGCTATCGAGGTGAATAAAACCGCGGCAAGTTCCCTTACGTCAGGGGATTTATACGGAACGTACTTCAAATCTGTGAAAATGATAAAATGAACTGTTCTGAAATTCCTAGCAAAATTATCGACTTATCATTTTCATTTTTCATTTTTCATTTTTCATAAGTTATGGCGTGTGTAGGAAGTCCAAATTATTGTAGCGAAGTTCGTTACTTCGTTTGTTCCCACGGCAAGTATAACTGACAACTAACAACTGACAACTGATAACTGACAACTGATAACTGACAACTGATAACGGATATGGCTGATTTATCATTATTAAGTATACTGATTTGGTTACCCATTGTGGGCGGTATTTGGGTACTGATTGTCGGAGACAAACAGGCCTCTATGGTGCGCCCAATTGCTTTGGTGGTGTCGTTACTGACATTTTTACTGTCGTTGCCACTCTATTTTGAGTTTGACACGACAACTGCTGCTATGCAGTTTACCGAGCAACTCGCTTGGATTCCCGCGTTTGGCATTAATTATCATCTAGGCGTGGATGGATTTTCCATGCCTTTGATTATATTGACAACTTTCACGACCATCCTAGTCGTATTGGCCGGTTGGGAAGTCATTCAATACAAACCGGCCCAATACATGGCCGCCTTTCTTATTATGGAAGGCTTGATGAATGGGGTGTTTTCGGCCTTAGACGCGATTTTATTCTATGTCTTTTGGGAAGCCATGCTGATACCCATGTTTCTGATCATTGGTATTTGGGGAGGCCCACGGCGCGTCTATGCGACCATTAAGTTTTTCCTGTACACTTTTTTTGGCTCGGTGTTGATGCTGGTGGCATTGCTATATCTGTATTCTCAGGCAGATAGCTTTGCTCTGTTAGATTTTCACAAGCTCCCCATTTCGTTGGAGGCCCAAATATGGATTTTCATCGCTTTCCTTGTCGCATTTGCGGTTAAAGTGCCGATGTGGCCGGTGCATACATGGTTACCAGATGCTCACGTTGAAGCGCCGACAGGCGGTTCCGTGATTTTAGCGGCTATTATGTTAAAAATGGGTGGTTATGGTTTCTTACGTTTTAGTTTACCCATTACGCCGGATGCGAGCAGAGAGTTAGATTGGCTCATCATTGCCCTGTCCCTGATTGCCATTATCTATATTGCCTTTGTTGCCCTTGTGCAACAAGACATGAAAAAACTCATTGCCTACTCTTCCATTTCCCACATGGGATTTGCCACACTGGGCTTTTTTATCGGCTTTATGATTTACAAAAATACTGGCTCAATCAGCGGCGGCGTGATGGCAATAGAAGGCGGTATGGTGCAAATGATATCGCATGGTTTTATTTCAGGCGCGTTATTCCTTTGCGTTGGCGTACTCTATGATCGTTTACACAGTCGCCAAATTGCTGACTATGGCGGTGTTGCCAATGTCATGCCGCGTTTTGCGATGTTCACAGTCCTATTTGCAATGGCAAACGCTGGTTTACCAGCAACCTCTGGCTTTGTCGGCGAGTTTCTAATCATACTCGCGTCATTTAAGGCCAACTTCTGGATTGCTTTTGCCGCAGCGACTATTATGATTTTGGGGGCCGCTTATACCTTATGGATGGTCAAACGAGTCATTTATGGTGCGGTTGGCAATGACGGTGTAGCCAGTTTGAAAGACATCAATGGGCGTGAGACATTGATTCTGACTGTCTTAGCCATTGTTGTATTGCTCTTTGGCATTTGGCCTGCGCCGCTGTTAGAAGTGATGGATGCCAGCGTGCAGAATTTGCTGGTACACATTTTACACTCTAAAGTGCCGGGCATGTAAATCGGTTTTTCCAGGTAGTTACACTGGCTTTAATAATACGCCCCTTCAGGGCTAATACTAAGCGATGGATTTTTCTAGGTTATATTCCAGGTAGTTACACTGGCTTTAATAATACATACCGAAGGGGCTAAGATTAAACGGCCTAATCAACCGATTGAACGTTCAGCGCCTGTTTCAGATAAGCCATTGATTTATTGAGTCATTATAAATTTTAAACTCATCTGATTTTTCGCTCTTTACATATTGAGAAATCCTATTTCTTTAAGAAATCGGATTTGTTAGAACGGTAGTTGCATGCAAAAGCCACTAGGCGACAGAGGGCCGTGTAAATAACGGGAGTCGCGTTTCACTACTCGGCCATTAGTTAGTTTGGAGGACTGGTTGATTGCGTGAGGCGATGAATCAGGCGATAAATCGCCTACTACAAACTACAAACGGGGTTTTTTCTTAAAATCACAATTTTGGCGGTGTTATGGAAATGGCATTTAATTCGGCTTCCAATTGCTCAATCGTTGGCAAATTCTCTTGGAGTTGTTCAGGCAATGCTTTTGTCAGTTGATAAGTTGAAACACCAATCGGCTTATTAAGAGCATGCAAAGTATATTCTACAATTGTTTTATTTTTTGATTTGCACAAAATCATGCCTATGCTAGGTTGATCGTCTTGGTGTGCCAATAACTCGTCCA
Organism: Candidatus Parabeggiatoa sp. nov. 2; assembly: GCA_002085445.1. Classification (GTDB taxonomy): domain Bacteria; phylum Pseudomonadota; class Gammaproteobacteria; order Beggiatoales; family Beggiatoaceae; genus Parabeggiatoa. The sequence goes on along the minus strand of NBMI01000353.1, from coordinate 283 downwards.
CTGCTGACAGATAAAAATTCATTTTGCCAGAATATTCGGGTTTAAAGTCTCCTATTTTAAGATCAATAACGATAAAGCAACGTAAGCGTAAATGGTAAAATAACAGATCAAGATAAAAGTCTTGTTCACCAATTTCAAGATGATACTGATTACCGACAAACGCAAATCCAACGCCTAGCTCCAGTAGAAAATCCTTAAAATGATTAATCAAAGCCTTTTCTAAATTGCTTTCTGTGGTTTTTTCTTCTAAAGAGATAAAATCAAAGCAATAAGGTTCTTTCAA
>NBMI01000352.1 GCA_002085445.1 Candidatus Parabeggiatoa sp. nov. 2 | reverse complement strand
GCAATAATCAATTGATGTAGTTGTTTATGGGCATGTCCAGCACGTGTGGCACCTCCGGGTACATCGTAGAGGTAATAAACTCGCTTGATTTCAAATGGTACATGTTGTTCAGTTTCAATAAATGTTAGGTTGCCGCGTGGATCGTGTATTTTTGGTAAATCAATTATTTTACAATCATTTATACTCATATAATTTCATCCTATTTTACAAGCAATTTCTTGCTTGTAACCTTAACATATTGTTTGTCATCAATATGTGTTCCTAAATGATTGGTAGAATGGCTACGATAAATTTAAGCACTTTCAAGCTAAGATGCTAATCACTACTCTATCAACGCAAGACATTACGATGAATGAAAAGATTTTCCTGACAAGGATAACCAGAGTCACTTTGATATTTGGGCCATCTGGTCTCAGACGCAGATGCCAGTACGAAATTATTGAGGGCAGGAAAATCAGTGCTTGGTATCCCAAAAAGACCATCTGAACGAGGCTTATAAATGTTTTCGTGATAAAAGAATAAGCGTCCTATTCTGTCAATTTGATTAAAATACTCAATGATAGTTTCCTTTGACATTTCGGATAAACTACGGATATTGATAATGATATCTGCAATTGAAGACTCTAACTGTGGTAATTCAAAGTTGGGTAGCAAAACAATATCATAGTGTTCTAGTAGTTCACTAGTTAAAGGAACTGAATCCCCTGAATATGTAAGTATTTTTGCGTTAGGAAATGTACAAGAAAGATAGTAAGTTTGAATTAAAATATTTTCAGGCAAATCAAAACCTATATACTTTATCGAAGAGCGGCAACATAACAATTGGTAGGCAAGTCCACCAAATCCACCACCAATCTCAACAACTACAGGGTTTTGTAAGTTGTGTAACAAATTGTCAAAATAATGAGCATGAAAATTATACTCAAATACGGGTTCATACAATAGCGTATTATCGAAGCGATAGCCCCATGGATTTCCAAACTTAGGGGCTTCAAGTTCTTTTAACGGAACGGTAGGAAATGTATTTTTCCAAACCACATAATGTGATTTGATTAAATTAGATTTGAACAATGCCTCGAGTTTACTCAAGTGACAAAAGCGATTAAACATTTTTTCGTTACCCCATATCCCAGAAATTGCTTCGTTACGAAAAAAATTTCGCAGAAGTGCTGCCATTGTAGTTACATTTTTTTGTGAGGTTGCATCATAATAGTTCTTCTGCCATTCATTATTCAAAAATTTCTCCCATCCACCACTTGGTAAATACGGCTTAGGCATCTTATTTTGTACTTGTTTTGCTGCATTGAAAGAAGAAATAACCTTTCCAACTAAATCTATTTCGTTGTTCGGTTTGGTTTCTATTGATTCAATAAATATACCCTGATTCGGGACAATCACATCATTTCGTAATAACACGGAAATAATATGAGAGAACTTTGTGAATCTGGAAGGAAGCATTTAAAAAAAAATCCGAAATGCTCTTATAACCAAGTAAATAGTATAATGTGGTAATGTTTTCATTATTTTTTATATCCTTTTTAGTAAAGCTTTTTATCAAAGCTGCCATACATAGCAATAATTAATTGATGCAGTTGTTTATGGGCGTGTAGTACCCGGGTACATCGTATAGATAATAAACTCGCTTGATTTCAAATGGTACATGTTGTCCAGTTTCAATAAATGTTAGGTTGCCGCGTGGATCGTGTATTTTTGGTAAATCAATTAATTTACAATCACTTATATTCATCAACATCTGTTTAATGGTTATTGAATTTTTTGAATGTCAATATCAGTGATAGAATCACTCAAAAAATCTGCTTGCAAAGAAGCAAGATATTCTTTTGACCGTATTCCTTGAGAAATCAACCAAACTGGGCATCCTAAAAATCTTGCGGCTTCAACATCCACTTCAGTGTCCCCTACCCATAGAGAATGCTTTGGATTTAAACCCTGAACAACATCCTTAACTGCCAAAGCTTTACCTATTCCACCCTTACGATAATCACAAACCACAATTTGATCCATAAAAGATTTGATTTTAAGATCATGTAATTGTTTATGTAACCGTTTTGGATGTTGACGCATGGTTGCTAATATAATATGTATGCCTGAATTACGCCAGTCTTGAAGTTTTGCAACAGCACCAAGTTGAATTTTATCAAGTGCAAGCATTTCTTTATTTTCAATTCTATCAAGCCATTCTGTTAAAAAAAAATCGTAAATCGCATCAGCCCCCGTGACAGCTAACAACTGTTTCCTATCTTGCCGGTTACACTTTTTTTTCCAATATTTTTCCAACAGCATAGGCGTATATCCTTTTTTTTCTAGGATATCTTTATAACATTTATAATGTCTAAACTTACCGTCTAAAAGAGGGCCATCTAAATCTAAAATAATAACATTTATCATGGTAACATACAGACTGCATAAAGTTCAGCGGCATATTCAGGAAAATCTTTGCCCAGTTCATAAAAACCTTGAATCATCTCTTCTGTCCAATGGTCTTGAATTTGTTGGTTAGAAAGAGGTTTGAAAAATACTCCCCCCATTTGTATAATTTTTAATCCTGCCAATTCAATATCTTGTCTAAAGGTATCTGGCGTATAAACCCTTCTATGTCCTAATGCGTTGTCACGGCTATTAAGTTGACAAGGTGAATCTAACAACTTCATTCTAACCGCAACCAAGCGGTGAATGGAATGACCGTTAGGTACTCCAAGCATTAATTTTCCCTCTGGTACTAGCCACTGTTTCACATGTTGCAATAATGCAACTGGTTTATCCACATGCTCTAGGATATGTTCCATAACAATCGTGTTAAATTGTTTGTCAGGCATAAACTTTTCGAAAAGTGCATGTACCTTGACTAAGTTAGGCATATCAGGAATGAAAGCTATTAAATTAGCAGAGCCTTCTACAATAGTCAATTGTTCAAAATCTTGTAACAAAAACTGAGTCATTTCTCCTTCAGCAGGCCCCATCTCCAATCCATACGGGCCAGCAAATAGGGTTTTAAGGTTTGGTAACGAAACCTAATTAAACGCTTATCGAAATCCAACTGCTCTTGCAAATACCAATCAGAGAGCTTATCAACTCTTTGTTTCTCATTTGTCATTTTATGCCAACCTTCTAAACCATTCTACTTCTCGCCTTAATCCTTCTTCTAACGAAACGAAGGGCCAACTTCCTAATGTTTCACGCATCTTACTATTATCAAAATTGAGCGAGTAACCTGCTGGTTTATCCAATATGAATTCAATTTTTCCCGAAAATTCTGTGATTTTAATAAGTAAATTAACAATATCCCTTATGGATTTTGATACTCCGCGCACAATATTAAGTGGTCCTATCTCCGGTTTTTCACCAACAGCGGCACGCAAGGTTGCTTCAATGACATCATCTATGTATAAAAAATCTCGCTCTGCATTGCCGTTGCCGTATAAAGTTGGATGTTTTCCTTGCAATAGTTGCCGAATTGTTTGTGGTATTAACTTGTGGTAGGCTTCTTCACCCGGACCAAAAATATGACCATAACGCAGAATTGCGTAACCACTTATCTAAAATTATATTATCAGCTAATGGTGTTGCGTACACATCAAGTGTACTGGAAAAAATAATTCGTTCTAGTGGGGAAGGAAAGCTCTCCAGCAGGACACGGGTTCCCAGTAAGTTATCACGATAAATTTCCGTTATTTGGTTTGTATCGTCAGCTTTTTTTGGAGTAAAAGCACCAAGATGAAATACTAGATCGATTTTATCAATACCATTGGCTTGCCAAATAGCCGATGTTAATTGTTCAAGAGGAGAGGTAATCCATAGAATTTTACCTGATATTTGTGCATTTGGTTTTCGCGATACCACTAATAATCTGATATTAGGAATCTCCAGCAAACGGCGAACCAAGTGCTGACCGATAAAACCAGTTACACCAGTTACTAGAATAGTTTTACCTGATAATTTATTCATGACGTTTTTTTCTCTAAATTTTCCAATTCTTGGACTGTACTCAAAACAGGCTCAACATCCATGCCGCGAATCCAAATGAGGCCATCTGGCAAAGGATTAACCTTTTTTTCGATAACCGGAAATTTATTTTCTAAGGCAATATTACAATAGATTTCAGGGAAATTAATTCCGGCTTTTTGCCAAAATACCATCTTGGGCAGTTCTGTCAACTACTAGATCTGAATAGGTTTCTCCAACACCAGTAATGCCAGTCACACCGGAAAGTGTTCTATTACCAAAATTCCAACTTCTCCGATATCTAGTTTGAGCTACTACCAGTTCCCCTTTATACCAAATAGACATCCAAGTGACCGTTTTTTCTGAAAGCTGTTTTGCGGCGGTAAATTCACTCCAACCATTAAAACGGTTAATCCATATTTTAGCAAACTCAAAATTATCCGTAGGTAAAGCACCTCGTCCACCACCACCTTCAATAGCACGAAGCCATATATTGTTGCCAAGCTGTTCAAAGGCACGTTTAAGGTCATTTTCATCATGCAACAAAAAGGTTTCAGGAACAGGAAGCCCAGCTTTTTTCCATATTATATAGGATTTTTGCTTATCAACACAATTTTCAACAGTTTCTGCTTTTGGCAAGTAGAGCCTAGTACCAATTGCTTCAACTTGATCACGTAAACGTGATACTGCTCTAACTTCAAAATCATTTTGAAGATGTAAGAAATCTGGTTTGACTTTAACTAACAGTTTTAGTATTTTTTCCGAATAATCAGCTGATAAAGCAGGGGGGACAACATATTTTTCATCGACATCTGTAAGAAATAAGTCTGATGCTACACATGATGTACCTACAATATAATCTGCGCGGTTTGATTCTCGCAATGATTTAATAAAATTATTAGATGGGGCTCCACCGGCTCCACCAATCTGAATTTTTGCCATTTTAAAATTCTCTTATTTTTCTAAATATAGATAACACATTTTAACATCCCCGAAAGTAATCAAATACTTTAGTAGTTATTAAATATTTTAGGGCAAAGTAATAACGAAAAATTACTTCTTTAAAATACTTTGGGTATCTCATTAGAATTATAATACTACTTTTAATGTGATCAAAGTAATTTTTGAAAACTCTTTTCGAGGTAACATTGCTATCATGCTTTCTATATTTTCCTAATACTTCATCAATATAATTGATTTCTCCACCATTTGCAAGAGTTTCTACCCAAAATAACCAATCTGATGCCATTAAAAAATAGGGGACAGACCATATTTATTTTATATTGATTATTGATCCAATTTAATCTATCGCAACCAATAATTTTACGACTATAAGTATTAAAAATACTTGTTCTATTTCCAGAACCACATCCAATATCTAAAAAATGTTTTTTCTCTGGGTATTTCTTTGAGATACTTTCAAGAGTCTCTTCAATTATTTCTTTATGATTAAACAACATAATTCACACCACTTTGTTTTTAACGTTATTCTAAAAAAAGCTGTTCATTATAAAAACTAATAAGAAATCAATGATTTCATCAGAATATCCATTAGCTTAACTCTTAATTTCCAAGGCACTTTTATTATTAAATTGAGATAATCTACATTTTATCAAAAAAATCATCCAAACATAAGACAAAGCCAATAATATCCTTAGTCTTTTCGTAATGCTTCTTATCAGCCGTCAAAAAAATACCTTGCTGAAGTGTAGTGCAAATAGGGGACAGATCACATTTATTCACGGAGCAACCTACATAATTTTCACTTTTATGTAGAGTGGGCAACGTCCTTTATAACTCTTTGATTAATATTAACTTTTTCACTAACTTAATGGCAGTGATCCTACGCTCGTTTTAT